>JAJZRM010000438.1 GCA_021802685.1 Deltaproteobacteria bacterium
CCGCGCAACGGCCGGTCGCGCCGCAGGGCGGCGGCGACGGCCCTGCCCGCGGCGGCGGGGACCTTCCCGGGCTCCTCCTTCCGTTTCACCGTTTTCCCACCCCGTTTCCCGTCGTATAATCGAAACCATGGAAAAAGCCGTCGGCGGAAAGACCATCGAACTCGTCCTCGGCGACATCGTCCGCCAGGAAGTCGATGCGATCGTCAACGCGGCAAACCCGACGCTCCTGGGCGGCGGCGGGGTCGACGGCGCCATCCATCGGGCGGGCGGCCCGGCGATCATCGAGGAGTGCCAGACCCTTCGGAACGTGCGCGGCGAATGCCCCATCGGGGAGGCCGTTTTCACCTCCGCCGGACGCCTTCCGGCGCGGTACGTGATCCACGCCGTCGGGCCGGTGTGGCAGGGCGGGGAGAACCGGGAAGCCGAGCTGCTCGCCTCCTGCTACCGAAACGCCCTCCGGATCGCGGCGAAACTGGGTTTGCGCACCGTCGCCTTCCCTTCGATCAGCACGGGTATTTACGGATACCCGACGAGTGAGGCGGCCACGGTGGCGCTGGTCACGGTGGCGTCTTTCCTCACTTCGGAGCCGCAGGCGCCCGACCGCGTCCGGTTCGTCCTCTACGACACCCTCACCTTCGCGACGTACGCCGGCGCCCTCGACGCCCTGTGACGGGCGCCAGGAACCCCTTTCCCTCCAGCGCCTCCACGATCCGGCGCGCCGATTCCACGGGCGCGTCGCGGTCTCCGTCCACCGTCACTTCGGGCCGCAGGGGAGGCTCGTACGGGGCGGAAAGTCCCGGAACGTTGGGCGCCGTCCCTTCCGCGCCGCGCCGGTAGATTCCCTTCGGGTCCCGCGCGCGGCACACCGGCAAGGGGCAGCGCACATGCACCTCGAGAAAGCGGGGGATCTCCGACCGCGCGCGGTCCCGGTACGCCCTGCGGTTTGCCGTGGCGTCGACGAGGACGGGGATGCCGTGCTCCGCCAGGATGCGGGCAAGGTACGCAAGCGTGGCGTAGAACATGTCCCGTTCCGCCTCGCCGTAGGTGGCCTTTGGGGTGATCTCCCTGCGCACCGCATCGGATTCGAGGACGTGGACGCGGACGCCCCGGGAGGCGAGTTCGGCGGCGAGCTCCCGTGCGATGGTGGATTTCCCCGAGGCGGGCAGCCCCGTCAGCCAGACCGCGAAGCCCGGTTCCCGCTCACGGGGCATCTATGTATCCGTTTGCCCGTTCGGGATCGAAGCGGGGCGCGTCGAGAACCGAGAGCATGAAGGAGAAGAGCTTCCGGCGGACCTCCTCGCCGAGGGAAGGGTACCAGACGGGCGAAGCCATCACGAGGCATCGGAAGGCGAAAAAGGGCGCCGCGATTTCGAGGATTTCGAGGTCTCCGGTGCGCTCGATGTACCGCCTCCAGAACCGCCGGAACAGGGTGTCGAAGGGGCCCGCGAGGCGTCCGTGCGCCTGCAGCGAGGCGAACAGGTAATTCCCCGTGAGGGCGGTGACGTCGTCCGCCGGCTCCCCCCATTCTCCCCGGGACCGGTCCAGCACCCGGAAGTCGGTTCCTTCGCGGAACAGCAGGTTGAAGGGGTGGAAGTCGCCGTGGACCTGCCGGAGCCGGTGAGTGCGCTTCTTGAGCCGCCAGCGCCAGGCGAGGCATCGCTGTTCGACCTCCTCGAGGAGGCCGGAGGTGATGAACCCGTGGCGGTCGGGGTAGCTGTCGGAAAGTCCCATGATGCATTCGCCGTGGCCGATCAGTTCACGGACCCGCCGGACGTAAAGGGCCGGGTTCGTGCCTTTCACCGCGTGGATCCGCGCGAGGTAGTCGCACAGCGCGTCCGCCCGGGCCCGGTCGAGGTCGCGCAGCTCCCCGCCGCCCTGGAGCCGGGCGATGTCCCGGATGTATCCCGCTCCCTCCACGTGCTCCACAAGGAGGAAGAACTCCTCCGCGTTCCGAAGCGACACCAGGTTCCCGTCGGAATCGAACGCTCCCACGTCGAGGGCGCGGGCGTGCTCCGGCAGGGCGTTGTAGGCGCCGTAGTCCCACAGGATCATCTGGGCGCGGTCCGCCATGTGCTCGTGGCCGAAAGGGCCGGGGGTGGTCGTCTCGAGCACGGCGGCGCGCTGTTCGCCGTCGACGGTGAAGTCGACCTTCACGGGGTGGCCGTACCCGTACTCCTTCGCCGCCCCCGACGCCGTCGCTTCCCCCAAAGGGATGATCGCGGTGACGCGAACCTCTCCGCCGAACCTCCCGGCGAGGTACCGCTGCAATCGCTCCGTCCGCAATCCGGGCAACGGGTCCGTTCCTCCTGCATCGATTTTACACCCCGGTCGCGCCGGCGGGGAGCGAAGGGGATATAATGGAACCCATTTCCGTATCAACCGGCAATAAGCATCTCAACGGAAAGGCGGAGCATCCTTTTATGAGCATGGAACGCGTGACTTTGAAGGTTCTCGGGATGACGTGCGGGCACTGCGTCGCGGCGGTGCGGAAATCCCTCGCGGGGCTTCCCGGCGTCGGGGAGGTCGAAGTCACCCTGGAGCCGCCGCAGGCGAAGATTTCGTACGATCCCTCGAAAACGACATT
>JAJZRM010000439.1 GCA_021802685.1 Deltaproteobacteria bacterium
GCAGTCTGTCCACCGGATGGGCGGCTACCGGGTGCAGGGGAAGACCGGGCCGCAGCGGGAACGGCTTCTCGACGACGCGATGGCCGTGCAGGAGGCGGGGGCGTTTTCGGTGGTGCTCGAGGGGATCCCCTCCGCCCTGGCGGCCGAGATCACAGCGGCCTTGTCGATCCCCACGATCGGCATCGGCGCGGGCCCGGCGTGCGACGGCCAGGTGCTCGTGATGCAGGACCTGCTGGGGCTGTTCGATGAATTCCAGCCGAAGTTCGTCAAGCGGTTCGGCGAGCTGCGCAAGCCCGTCGAGGATGCGGTCAACGCGTTCGCCCGGGAGGTTCGCGACGGGTCGTTCCCGGACAAGGCGCACTCCTTCTGATGGAGCTGCTGCGCACCCCCGAGGCGATGCGGGCCTGGGCCGACGGGCGCAGGGCGGGCGGCGTGCGGATCGGCCTGGTCCCGACGATGGGATACCTCCACGAGGGGCACGCAAGCCTCGTGCGGATCGCCGCGGCTCGCGGCTGCGGAAAGGTCGTGGCGTCGATCTTCGTCAACCCGGCCCAGTTCGGCCCGGGCGAGGATTACGAGAAGTACCCGCGCGACGAGGCGCGCGACCTGGCGACGCTGCGGGCGGCGGGGACGTCGGCGGTGTACCTTCCCGGCGTCGCGGACATGTACCCGGACGGGTACCAGACGTACGTGGAGGTGGGCGACGTCTCTCAGGGGCTGTGCGGCGCGGCGCGCCCCGGCCACTTCCGCGGGGTCGCCACGGTCGTGGCGAAGCTGTTCCTCGCGGCCAAACCCCACGTGGCGGTGTTCGGAGAGAAGGATTACCAGCAGCTGGCCGTGATCCGCGCTTTGGCCCGCGACCTGGATTTCGGCATCGAGATCGTCGGCGCCCC
Organism: Deltaproteobacteria bacterium; assembly: GCA_021802685.1. Taxonomy (GTDB): domain Bacteria; phylum Desulfobacterota; class Deferrimicrobia; order Deferrimicrobiales; family Deferrimicrobiaceae; genus UBA2219. The sequence continues at coordinate 894 of JAJZRM010000439.1, forward strand.
GATCGTCCGGGAAGAAGACGGGCTGGCGATGAGCTCGCGCAACGCGTACCTGAAAGGGGACGACCGGATCGCCGCCCGTTGCCTCTCGCGGGGGCTGTTCCGCGCGAAGGCCCTCTTCGACGGCGGCGAGCGGGACGCGGGGAAGCTGGTCGCCGCGGCGCGGAAAGAGATCAAGGCGGAACCGCGGGCCGCGCTGAATTACGCGGAGGGACGGGACCCCGTCACCCTGGCGCCGTTATCGGGCGAGGTGGCCGCCGTCACGATCCTGGTGGCGGCCAGGGTCGGCCCGGCGAGATTGATCGACAACGTGACGTTGGGAACATAGGGAAGACCACTTTACGGGAGGGGCACCGCGATGTGGAAGACGATGCTCAAGTGCAAGATCCACCGAGCCACGGTGACGGAGTCGATGCTCCACTACGAAGGGAGCATCACGATCGACCGGACGCTGATGGACGCGGCGGGTCTGGCCGAGTACGAGCAGGTGCACATCTGGAACGTCGACAACGGGAACCGGTTCACGACGTACGCCATCCACGGGGAGGCCGGGTCCGGCGTGATCTGCCTCAACGGAGCCGCCGCCCGCCAGGTGAGCAAGGGGGACCTGGTGATCATCGCCGCCTTCGCCGCCTTCGACGAGAAGGAACTCGCGGACTTCAAACCCACGATGGTCTACGTGGACGAGAAGAACCGCATCACGAGCGTGAAGCGGGGGATCCGACAAAACCGGGACGTTCCTCAAAACTTCAGCAGAACCGGGACACTCATGGCGCATGAGGGGACCAGATTACAGGAATAGTTGACCCGTGATGGCCATCCCGGACGTAAAGCGTACAACCGTTTACGCCGCATCCCGGCTGATCGCGGATGCCTCGACGGCCTTCGCTCCCGGCGCCGTCGCCGTGGCGGACGGGGCCGTGCTCCTCGCCGGCGCAAAGGCGGACGTCCTCCGCGCGGCACCCGCCGCGCATGCCCTCCGGGAATTTCCAGGGGGGGCGATCCTGCCGGGCCTGGTCAACGCCCACACCCACCTCCAGATCCCGCGGTTCACCGGTGCGGACGGGAACCCTCTTCCGGTACCGTCTTCCTTCATCGACTGGATCCTGCAAGTGATCGCCTGGAGGCTGGGCGCCGATTTTTCCTCATTTTCCGAAAACTTCACCGCGGCCGCCCGGGAGGCGCTTTCGTTCGGCACCACGTCGATGGGAGAAATCGCCGGCCCCGACCTATCCGCCTACGCCGCCTGTCCCCTGCGGGCGCGGGTCTTCACCGAAGGGATCGGTTTCGCTCCGGATGAGGCCCCCACGGTCCTCGCGGGAGTCGCCGCCGCGGTTCGACGGCTGGAAGAGGTCTCCGCCGGGAACCCGCTCGTCGTCCCGGGCGTGTCTCCGCACACGCTGTACACCGTGGGCGAGCCGCTGCTGCGGTCCCTGGCGGAATTCGCGGCGTCGGCGGGATACCCCACCTGCCTCCATCTCGCCGAACCGATCGCGGAGGCGGCCTTCCTGGAAAGCGGGGAAGGGGAGATCGCCACGCGGCTGTACCCCGCGGTGGGAAAGGACGTCTCGTGGTTCCGGGGCCTCGGCCGCCCGGTTCCCGCCTATCTCGGGGAAGCGGGCCTTTTGCGCGAGGGGCTGCTGCTGGCGCATAATGTCCACCTGACGGTTCCCTTCCCCGCT
>JAJZRM010000440.1 GCA_021802685.1 Deltaproteobacteria bacterium
TCTAGCATGCGTTCGAGGAGCCGCCGATGAAACAACTTCTTTCTTCATTGCCGATACGTGCGCACATGCTGATCATGGTGGCCCTGATGGCGGCCGTACCGCTCGGAACCATCATCTATACGGGGGTGGAGCAACGCCGCAGCGACCTGCGTGCCGCGAGGGAGGACGTCTCCCGGCTGGCCTATCACATACAGAGCGAACAGGCCGGCCTGTTGTCCGGCGCCGAACAGGTGTTGGATATCCTTTCCCGTTTTCCCGCTGTCCAAAAGCGCGATACCAGGGCCGTCAACGCCCTTCTCAAGGACATCGCCGCCAGGAATCCCCAGTACGCCTCCCTGATCATGATCGACAAATCCGGCCTGATGTGGGCGGCGTCGGCTCCGTCGCGGGTTCGCTTTTCCTATGCCGACCGGAGGTATTTCCGGAACGCCCTGTCGTCGGGCAGGTTTTCATCCGGGGAGTATACGCTCGGGAGGCTGCTGCAAAAACCGGTGCTGGCGTTCGGAACCCCCATCAGGGACCATTCCGGGACGATCACGGGGGTTGCGGCGGTTGTCTTCACCATGGAGAAGTACCTGAATCTGCTGAAGAGCGTACGGTTTCCCGAAGGCTCCTCGATCCTGCTGCTCGACCACAAGGGGACCATCCTCTACGCGGCCCACGATCCCGGGCTGGTCGGAAAACAGGACAAGGCGGAGATATTCAGGCGCATGGCCGAAGGGCCGGACGAGGGGACCTTCGAGGGGACCGGGAACACCACCACCCGCCGGATCATTGCCTACCGCAAGCTCCGCCTCCCCGGCGAAGAGACGCCCTACATGTATGTCCGCACCAGCATGCCTCTCGACGCCGTCCTGCAAGATTCAAATCGCACGTTGCTCCTGCACCTGTCGATTCTGACGTCGTTACTCCTGTTTTCCATCGGTTTCGCCCTGCTGATCAGCAAACGCTGCGTCATCGACAAGATCCTCGCCTTGCGCAACGCGGCGCGACGCCTGGCTCACGGTGACCTGGAGTGCAAGGTCTCGGGGCATGTATCCGGCGGCGAACTGGGTGAACTGGGGCGCGCATTCGACGACATGGCCGACTCCCTGTCCCGCGACATTGCCGAGCGCAAGCGCGTCGAGGCGGTGCTGTGCGAACAGGCGAGGCAGCTTGAGGAAGAGGTGGAGGAACGGCAGAAGGCCGAAGAGGCCCTGCGCAAGTCCGAACGTTTCCTCCGCGCGATCATCGACACGGAGCCGGAATGCGTGAAGTTGCTCGCCCCCGACGGCAGCGTGCTGCTGATGAACCGGTCAGGGCTGACCATGATCGGCGCGGATTCGCTCGACCAGGTCAAGGGGAAATCCATCTACCCCCTGGTGGCAGCCGGGTACCGTGATGCCTTTATCGCCCTTACCGATGCCGTATTCAGGGGGGTGTCGGGGGGGCTCGAATTCGAGATGGCAGGACTGAACGGAGAGCACCGCTGGGTGGACACCCATGCGGTGCCGTTTTGCAACGAGGATGGCGTGATTGTCTCCCTGCTAGGCATCACCCGCGACATTACCGATCGCAAGCTGGCCGAAACGGCCCTGGCCGAGAAACAACGCCAGCTCGAGGCGCTGAACAGCTTGCTTGAGGAACGCATCGCGGCAACAGTCGGCGAGATCCGCCGAAAGGACCAGATGCTGATCCAGCAGAGCCGCCAGGCTTCCATGGGAGAGATGATCAACAATATCGCCCACCAGTGGCGTCAGCCGCTCAACAATGTCGGCCTGATCGTCCAGAATCTGATGTACGGCTTTGAAAGCGGGCAGCTCACCCCACAGGATATGGAGGAACAGGTAGAGGCGGCGATGGATACCATCAAGTTCATGTCGCGCACCATCGACGATTTCCGCAATTTCTTCCGCCAGGACAAGGAGAAACAGCCTTTTACGCTCAGCGACACGCTGAGCAGGGCCATTGAGTTCGTGTCCCCCGGTCTCAGAAACAGCAGCATAACCGTGGACCTTGAACTCCGGGATGCGGTTGTGGCCTTCGGCTATCGCAATGAATATTCCCAGGTGCTGCTCAACATCCTCAACAACGCCAGGGATGTTCTTACTGAACGACGCATCGCAAATCCTCTCATCCGTATCCGGGCGTTCAGCGAGAACGGACGGGCGGTGGTAACGATATGGGACAATGGGGGGGGGATCAACGAAGACGTGCTCCCCAGGATTTTCGATCCCTACTTCACCACCAAGGAGCCGGGCAAGGGGACGGGGATCGGCCTGTACATGTCCAAGGCAATCATCGAGCAGAACATGGGCGGCAAGCTGACCGCCCGCACGATCGACGGCGGCGCGGAGTTCAGGATCGAGTTGCTTCCGGGATAGGCGCGGTTGTAATCTTCTTGCCGGGGGTAGTACTCGGGGCCATGGATGCGGTCGGCGCGTTCCCTGACCGGCCCGCTTTCAGCCGTGCTTGATGAACGTTCCTTGCTCGTACTCCTCGAAGGCGATCCGCAACTCCTCCTGGCTGTTCATGACAATCGGACCGTACCAGGCTACCGGCTCGTTGATCGGCATACCCGAGATCA
>JAJZRM010000441.1 GCA_021802685.1 Deltaproteobacteria bacterium
CACCAGGGATCGGCGTTCAGCGCCGCCGTCACTTCCTTTTCCGCCTGGTCCAGGTTCTGGCTGTTCTTGAGGATGTAGGAGCTGCGGACGAGATGCTCGCGCGCCTTCTCCGACAATGCCGGCGGGTTCGGCAAGCCGTTGACGGTTTTCAAGACCCTCACGCGCGCATCCATCACCGCCGCACCGCCCAGCCCCGCCGCCTTCGAGATGGCGGCGGAATAACGGGCGCTCGCCTCGTCGAACAACCCCTTTTCGGCGGCCAGGTCGCCGGCGGCCATCTCCTGCTCTGTCTCCCCGCGCAATTTCAACTGGAGTTCCCGGAAAAGTCCCGCCGTACCGGCATCCCCGCTCCTGGCTCCGATCTGCATCGCGGTTTCGCCGCGGTTGTTTTTCTGCGACGGGTCCGCGCCCGCATCGATCAGCAACTTCGCAATTCTCGCATCGGAGGCCAGCATCAGGGCCGTTTCGCCGTCCCGGTTCGCGATGTGCGTCGACGCCCCGTTTTTCAGCATGAATTCGGCCAGGGAGTGGTTCCCCCGCTTCGAGGCGACCATGAGCACCGTGTTTCCGACGCCATCCGTGGTGTCCGGCCTCGCCCCGCCCTGCACGAGCAGGCGGACCACATCGTCCCTGCGGTACTTCGTCGCGAAGAACAAGGGGGTCTTCCCCGTCCTTGTCGCGAGGTTGGGGTCGGCCTTGCTATCGAGGAGCTTTTTCACGATGGCCGAATGCCCCGCGCAGGAAGCGGCCTGAAGCGGCGTCAGGATACTTTCGCCCGGGCAGGCGTTTTGAGATGGATCGACAGGGGAGGATACGTTGATGCCGGCGGCCCCGGGAGCCAGCAGGCCGTCCAGCGCGGCGGCGTCGCCTTGGAGGGCGGCTCCGGTCATCCGCTGCGGATTGGTGGCGCATGAGGCCAGGAGAAGCGGGACGAGGAATGCGATCTTCAGGGTGTCCGATACCTTGACGCGCGGCATTTTCCTCAATGTGGCTTCCTTTCTAATAAGAAGGATTCCGTATATACCCGTAAATACGGGGCAAAGGTATCATCGCATGGGGTTTTTATCGGAAGGGGAGATGATAATGTTTAAGCGGATTCATGTAAAGAGATCCGAAGTCGGGCAAGCCCGCCCGAATGTAGTGGAAAATTCGGCGGTGCCCGCTTACAATTTACCGGACATGACCGAACCCAAGACCCCCCGTTACATCGCGATCGAAGGGCCCATCGGGGTGGGAAAATCCTCCCTGGCCAAGCTCCTCGCCCAGAAATTCGGGTCCCGCCTCGTCAAGGAGGACGTGGCGCATAACCCGTTTCTCGAGCGGTTCTACGAGAACCCGAAGAAGTACGCCTTCCAGACCCAGCTCTACTTCCTCCTGTCGCGTTACCGCCAGCAGAAGGAGCTGGCCCAGGGGGACCTCTTCGAGGCCGGGGTGGTGTGCGACTACATCCTCGCCAAGGACAAGATCTTCGCCCTCATCAACCTGGAGGACGACGAGGTATCGCTCTACGAATCGATCTACAAGCTGCTCGTTTCCACGCTTTCCAAGCCCGACCTTGTCATCTATCTCCATGCACGGCCAGAGGTTCTCCTCTCCCGGGTGCGCAAGCGCGGCATCGCCTACGAGCGGAACATCTCGCTTGACTATTTGAAAACGTTAAGTGATGCTTATAATGAATATTTCTTCCACTATAACGAGACCCCGCTCCTGGTGGTGAACACGAGCGAGATCGACTTCGTGGAAAGTGCCCGCGACCTTGAACATCTCGTGAGGGAAGTCAAGAGTGTGAAACGCGGGATGCAACACTATATACCGCTGGGATCCAGGTAGCGCCGGACCGAGACGGAATCGTTCAGGATGCGGTGGGAGAAGCGCTTCAAGGAATCGAGCGCCTCTGCCTCCGCGGGCCATGCGGCCTTCCGGATACGGTTCCGGGAGGCCGTTTCGTTTTGTGCGCCCGGCCGGGCGCGCTGGCTTGAACCAGTTCAACCGCGGGGGGGACAACGGATGCGGAAGACCACCATTCTCGACCTCGGGGCGATGAAGGCCGAGGGGCGCAAGATCGTGATGATCACGGCGTACGACGCCCTCTTTTCGCGCATCTTCGACGGAACGGACGTGGACGTGATCCTGGTCGGCGACTCCCTGGGACAGGTGGTCCTCGGGTTTTCGAACACCCTCGGCGTGACCATGGAGGACATGATCCGCCACACGGCCGCGGCGGCCCGGGGGCGCAAGCGGTCGCTCCTCGTGGCGGACATGCCGTTCCTGTCGTACCAGACGAGCATCCCGGACGCGATCCGCAACGCCGGCCTGCTGCTGCGGGCGGGGGCGGAAGGCGTCAAGCTCGAGGGGGGGCGCAACATGGAGGCGGCGATCCGCGCGATCGCGGCGTGCGACATCCCGGTGATGGGGCACATCGGCCTGACGCCGCAGTCGGTCCACCGGATGGGCGGCTACCGGGTGCAGGGGAAGACCGGGCCGCAGCGGGAACGGCTTCTCGACGACGCGATGGCCGTGCAGGAGGCGGGGGCGTTTTCGGTGGTGCTCGAGGGGATCCCCTCC
>JAJZRM010000442.1 GCA_021802685.1 Deltaproteobacteria bacterium
CTCCGACAAGGAGTTCGACGCGATCTTCACGAAGGACCGCCCGATCATCTTCGCCTTCCACGGGTACCCGTGGCTCATCCACCGCCTGACCTACCGCAGGACGAACCACGGGAACCTCCACGTGCGGGGATACAAGGAGGAAGGGACGACCACGACCCCCTTCGACATGGTGGTCATGAACGACCTCGACCGGTTCCACCTCGCGGGGGACGTGATCGACCGGGTGCCGGCGCTCGGGGCGAAGGCGGCGTACGCGAAGCAGGAGATCCGGGACCGGCTCCTGGACCACAAGCGGTACATCCAGGCCCACGGGGAGGACATGCCGGAGATCCGCGACTGGAAATGGACGCCGTGAGCGTCCTCGTCTTCAACGCCGGCTCGAGCACGATCAAGTTCTCCCTCTTCGCCGGACGCTCGATGGAGCTCTCGGCCGGGGAAACGCTGGAAGACCCCCCGGCGGACGCGGTGGAGAAGATCGTCTCGTCGATCCGGGACGTCCTGGCGGAGGACCCCGTCTCCGCCGTGGGGCACCGCGTGGTCCACGGGGGGGGTCGCTTCAAGGAGAGCGTCCGGATCGACGACCGCGTGCTGGGAGAGATCTCCGGCCTGTCGAAGCTGGCCCCCCTCCATAACCCTCCCGCCGTCGATACGATCGTGGCCGCGCAACGCGCCGTCCCGGACGTTCCCCACATCGCCGTCTTCGACACGGCGTATTTCTCGGACCTTCCACCCGAACGGCACGTCTACCCGCTGCCGTACGAATGGTACGAGAAGCACGGGATCCGCCGCTTCGGCTTCCACGGGATCAGCCACGCCTACTGCGCCGGAAGGGCGGCCGAATTCCTCGGGCGGCCTTCCGGGGGTTTCCGCGTCGTCACCTGCCACCTCGGGAACGGCTGCTCCGCGACGGCGTCCCTCGGCGCGAAAGCGGTCGCCACCACCATGGGATTCACCCCGTTGGAGGGGCTCATGATGGGGACCCGCGCGGGATCGGTCGACCCGGGGATCCTGTTCTACGCCATGGAACGGATGGGTCTCTCCCCGCGGGAACTGGAACAGACCCTCCTGCGGGGCAGCGGATTGCTGGGCGTATCGGGGATCTCCTCCGACTTCCGGACGGTCCGGGAGGCGGCAAGGGAGGGGAACATGCGGGCGCGGCTGGCCCTGGCGATTTACGCCGAATCCGTCCGGACGGCCGTCGGCGGACTCGCCGCGGCGCTGGGAGGGGTGGACGCCCTCGTCTTCACCGCCGGCGTGGGGGAAAACGCCGCGGAACTTCGGGAGGAAGCGTGCCGGGGACTCGAATGCCTCGGCTTGCGCCTCGATCCCGGGAGAAACCGCGCCTTAAGGCCGGACGCGGACCTTTCGGGGGACGGCCCCGGCGGGAGGATCCTCGCCCTCCGCACCCGGGAGGACCTTCACATCGCCCGGGAAGCCCTGGAAGGCGCGGCCGGTTTCATTTCCCGTCCAGGACTTCCCTGATCTTCCTTCCCAGTTCCCCCGGGCCAAACGGTTTCGCCAGGAAAGGCGCGCCGGTGATCAGGAGGAACGTTTCGTGCGCGCCGTCGGCGGCGTATCCGCTCATGAAGACGACCTTGAGCCCGGGCGAAACCTTGTACATCGCCTCGAACGCCTCCTTCCCTCCCATGACGGGCATGGCCACGTCGAGCAGCGCCAGGGAAACGTTCTCCCGGTTCCGTCCGAAAACGTCGACGGCCTCCCGCCCGTTCCGGGCAGGCAGCACGGTGTACCCCAGGTTCGTCAATGTGTGTTCCACCAGCTCCCGGACCGATTCGTCGTCCTCGGCGAGAAGAATGGTTTCGTTCCCGCCGCGAAGTTCGGGCGCCCCTGCAGGCACGGCGGCATCCGGCGCCGCCTTGACCGGAGGGAGATATATCTTGAAGGTCGTCCCTTTCCCCGGCTCGCTGTACAGGTGGATGAACCCGTTGTGCTGCTTCACGATTCCGTACACCATCGCCAGCCCGAGGCCCGTACCCTTGGAAGGGCCCTTCGTCGTGAAGAACGGCTCGAACACCCGCTCCCGGGTCTTGGAGTCCATTCCGACGCCGGTGTCCGAAACCGTCAGCACCACGTAAGAGCCGGCGTTCATGTGCGGGTGGTACCGCACGAACTCTTCGTCCAGGTGCTCCTCCCCCGTCTCGATCGCGAGCCGGCCGCCGCCGGGCATGGCGTCCCTGGCGTTGATGACCAGGTTCATGAGCACCTGTTCGATCTGCCCGGAATCGGCGTGGACCGCCGGCAGGTTCTCCGACAGCGACATGCGGATCTCGATGTGTTCCCCCACCACCTTCGAAACCAGCTTCAGCAGGTCCGAAACGACGCGGTTCAAATTCAAATTGGCGGGGGAGATGGGCTGCCGGCGGGAATAGGTCAATAGCTGCCGGGTGAGGGTGGAGGCCCGCTCCGCGGACCGCATCACTTCGTTCAGGTGCGATAACGCGCGCTCGTTCCCTTTCAGGTGCGGCCGAAGCATCTCGCTGAATCCGAAGATCCCCGTCAGCGCGTTGTTGAAATCGTGCGCGACCCCCCCGGCGAGCGTGCCCA
>JAJZRM010000024.1 GCA_021802685.1 Deltaproteobacteria bacterium
CGGAGGGGGAGACACGATCATCGCCACTTCCTTCGGCGCGGGCGGGACGATCACGATGCGGATGCCGGGATAGATGTAATGCGGGTTGGTCACGAAACGATTGCGTTCCCAGATCTCAGTCCACTTCCACGGAGAGCCGAGATGCTTCGAGGAGAGGTCCCACAAGGTGTCCCCTTCCACGACGGTATGGACGAACCCCCCTGGCGGGACTGCCTCCTGTGCCGGCGATTCCTGCTGCGCGAACGCCCCGGCGGGAAGAAAGAGCATGAAGCCAAGAATCCCGACCGCCCAGATGAAACCCGATGGCCGCCTCATCGCCGCACCTCGTCTTCCCGCCCGAAAAGGCGTGAAATTGTTTATCATTTATGCGTTGCCCCGCGTATCATCAAGAAAATTACCTTCCGTACTCCCCGAAGTCAAGGAACCTTTTCCAGGACCCTTCCAGGAGAGATGCAGGAATACTTCCCGATTCCCTTTGGGACCATGGACCCGGCTCTCCGCTTCCCCCATCACGCGATACCCCAGGCCGGCGGCAAACGACGCCGTTTCCAGAACCACCTTCTTCCGTATCGCGTCGTCCCGCACCACCCCGCCCTTCCCGACCTTCCCCTTCCCCACCTCGAACTGGGGTTTCACCAGGGGAAGCACGTCCGCTCCCGGCGCGAGGAACCGGGGAAGCACGGGGAGGATGTGGCGCAGGGAAATGAAGGATACATCGACGACGGCCACGGATACCTCCTCCGGTAGAAGATCGGCAGCGGCGTGCCGAAAGTTTACACCTTCTTTGGAGATCACCCTGGCGTCGTTCCGCAGCCGGTCGTCGAGCAGCCGCTCCCCGACGTCCACCGCGTATACCCGGAGAGCGCCCCGGCGCAGGAGGCAATCGGTGAATCCTCCCGTGGAGGCGCCCACGTCCAGGGCCACGCGTCCCGCGACCGCAACTCCCAGGTCGTCGAGCGCCCCGGCGAGCTTTTCCCCCCCGCGGGAGGCGAACGGACGGGGCAAGGGGAGCAGGGAAATCTCCGTCCCGGGTTTCACGGCATGGCCGCACTTCGTGCAGACCGCGCCTCCGACTCGAACCCTTCCGGCGAGGATCAACCCCTGGGCTTTCGCGCGTGTCCCGGAGAGCCCCCGGTCCACCAGCTCGGCGTCGAGCCTCCGGCGGACAGGCGGGGCGGGATTCCGTTTTTCAGACAATCTTTTCGAGGCGGGAACGGATGCCGTAGAGGATCGAAGGAATGAACGACTTCCCCGAGGCGCAGATGCGGAGCGCCTCCTCCAGCACGTGTCCCACGGATACGCCGTAGGCGTCGCGGATCTCCGACGGCGTCCCGTGCTCCACGAACCGGTCCCGGAAGCCGATCCGGCGGAAATGATCCGGACGCTCATCGTTTTCTTCGAGCAACTCCAGCACCGCGCTGCCGAAGCCTCCCGCCAGGACGTTCTCTTCGACGGTGATCACCCGCCCGATCCGGCGGACAAGGGGGAGGAGCAGGTCGGCATCGAGGGGTTTGACGAACCGGGCGTCGACCACCGCGGCGGAGATGCCGGCCTTGTGGAGCTCCTCGGCAGCCAGGAGGCAGCTCGAAACCGTCGCTCCGATGCCGATGAGCAGGATGTCCCGCCCATCCGCGAGCAGCTCCCCCTTCCCCCATGGGATCGTTCCGGGATCCGCGGGGACGTGGACCCCCATCCCCGCGCCTCTGGGGTACCGCACCGCCACGGGACGCCCGGCCGCTACGGCGGTCCGGATCATCCGGGCCAGTTCCGCCTCGTTGCGAGGCGCCATCAGCGACATGTTGGGCACCTGGCGCAGGAAAGACAGGTCGAAGATGCCCTGGTGCGTCGCCCCGTCCGCCCCGACGATCCCGCCGCGGTCGACGGCGAACACCACGGGGAGGTTTTGCAGGCACACGTCGTGGATGACCTGGTCGTAGGCACGCTGCAGGAAGGTCGAATAGATCGCCACCACGGGGATCTTCCCTTCGCGCGCCAGTCCGGCGGCAAAAGTCACCGAGTGCGATTCGGAAATCCCCACGTCGAAAAAACGGTCCGGGAACGTTTCCCGGAACTTCGTCAGCCCCGTCCCGCTGCACATGGCGGCGGTGATGCCCACCAGGTTCGGATTCTCCCTCCCCAAGGCGACGATCGTGTCCGAGAACACGTCCGTGTAGGTCGGGCCATGCGCCCCCCCGGTCCCCTTTCCGGTTTCCGGGTCGAACGTCCCCACGCCGTGGAAGAACTCGGGGTTGGCCTCCGCAGGCGCGTACCCCTTCCCCTTGGAGGTGACGACGTGGACGAGCATCGGCCCTTCCAGGTTGGACAGGTTCTGGAAGGTCCCGATGAGGGCCTCGAGATCGTGCCCCGGGATGGGGCCGACGTACGTGAATCCCAGTTCCTCGAAGAGGATTCCGGGAACGATGAAACCCTTGGTCAGTTCCTCGGATTTTTTCGCGATGCGCGCGAGGAACGCGCCGTGGGGCATCGATTTGAGCAGCGATTCGATCCGCTTCCGGAAGGAGGTGTAGAACCGCCCCGTCATGATCCGGCTGAGGTATCCCGACAGCGCTCCGACGTTCCGGGAGATCGACATCTCGTTGTCGTTCAGGACCACGACGAGATCGCGTTTCTGGTGCCCCGCCTGGTTCAACCCCTCGAGGGACAGGCCGGAGGAAAGGGAGCCGTCCCCGACGACGGCGACGATGCGGTTGTTTCTCTTGTCGAGATCCCGGGCCACGGCCATCCCGAGAGAGGCCGAGATCGACGTCCCGGAATGCCCGGTGCCGAACGCGTCGTACGGGCTTTCGGAAATGCGAGGGAACCCCGAGATTCCGCCGAAGGTCCGCTGCGTCGCGAAGGTGTCCCGGCGGCCGGTGAGGATCTTGTGCGCGTACGCCTGGTGCCCGACGTCCCAGACGATCCGGTCGGCCGGGCAGTCGAAAACGTAATGCAGCGCGATCGTGAGTTCGACGACGCCCAGGCTGGACGCCAGGTGCCCGCCGGTCCGGGCCACATCGTGGACGATCTTGTCGCGCAGCTCCGCGGCGACCTCGGGAAGCTTTTCCCGCGGGACCTTTTTCAGGTCGGCGGGAGACTGGATCGATGCGAGCCGCGAAAATTTCTGCATTCTTTACGACCTCCTGTCCTGCACCATGCGGACCAGTTCGCGGAGCGGATCCGCCTCCCCGCGGAAAAGGGCGATCTTCTCCAGCGCTTCGCGCGCCAGCGTTTCCGCCCGCGCCCCGGCGGCTTCCAGCCCGTACGCCACGGGGTATGTCCATTTCCCGCGCGCGCGGTCCTTCGCGATCCCCTTTCCCATCTCCTCGAAGCTGCCCGTCTCGTCCAGGATGTCGTCGGTGACCTGGAACAGGAGACCGAACCGGGTGCCGAATTCCCCCAGCGCGTCGATCTGGCCGGGCGTCCCTCCGCCGAGGATGCCGCCCACCCGCGCGCAGGAGGCGAGCAGGGCGGCCGTCTTCCGGAGCTCGATCTCGTCCACCGAGGAGGGCGTCGAGACGCCGGGAGCGGCGGAAAGGTCCATTTGTTGCCCTCCGGCCATCCCTTCGGCGCCCGCCGCTCGGGCGATGTCGGCGATCGCCCGCACCGCCCTACCCGGAGCGGCCGAAGCCGTTTCCGATTCCGCCATGATGCGGAACGCTTCCGTCAGCAGGGCGTCGCCCGCCAGGATGGCCGTCCCTTCACCGAACACCTTGTGGGACGTAGGCTTCCCCCTCCGGAAGTCGTCGTCGTCCATCGCGGGGAGATCGTCATGGATGAGCGAATACGTGTGGACGAATTCGACCGCGCACGCGAACGGCAGCAGTTCTCCTTCCCCGCCTCCGACCGCCTTTCCCGCGGAGAGCAGCAGCACGGGACGGACCCGCTTCCCCCCGGCCATGAGGGAATATTCCATGGCTTCCCGCAAGGGGGAGGGCGCCCGGCACGCCCCGGGGGAAAGGTACCCCGGCAACGCTTCCTCCACCAATCCCCGAAGGCGGCCCAGCTCCGCACCGAACGGTCCCGCCACTTTATTCGTCTTTCCCGGAAAGGTCGCCCTCATCCTCCGTTTCCGTCGAAACGCCTCCCGGCTTCCGGAGCAGGACCTCGATCTTCCGGTCCGCCTCGTCCAGGCGCTTCCGGCAGACCTCGGAGAGTTTCATCCCTTCCTCGAAGAGACGGATCGACTCCTCCAGCGGCGCTTCCCCCGATTCCAGCCGGGCCACCACGGATTCCAGACCTTTCAGCGCCTCCTCGAAGGAAGGCTCCTTCCCCTTGACCGCCATCGCGCCTCGCCTCTGCAGCGGGATACTTAATTATATTTCACCGTTCATTCCCCAGGAAGGACGAAGAGGAGGGAAGGGTCGATCCGTCCACCCGGAACGCGGACGCCGAAGTGCAGATGCGGACCCGTCGCCCGGCCCGTCGCGCCGACCTCGCCGATCCGTTCGCCCCGGGAAACGCGCCGCCCCTCCGCGACGGAATACACCTTCAAATGATAATAGACGCTGAAAACCCCTCCGCCGTGATCGATCACCACCGACCGGCCCCCGAAGAACTGCTCCCCCGCGAAGGCGACCACTCCGCCGGCGATCGCGCGCACGGGGGTCCCTTCCGGAAGGCGGACGTCCACGGCGGCGTGCGGCATCCGCGGTTCGCCGTTGATCACCCGGCGGGAGCCGAAATTTTCCGGCCGGTACCCCTCCACCGGAGGAAGGAAAGGCGCCTCCCACAGGATGGGCAGAGTCACCCGCGCGAACCGCTCCTCGAGAACCTTCGCTTCCGCCCGGATCCGCCGAAGCGCCGGCGCGTCGAACTCCGCCATCCCCTTCGGCAGGGAAAGCTCCTGCACGGCGAAGCGGCGCTCGACGACGTGCAGGACCTCTTCGGCTCGGGTGCGCAAACCGCCGCGGGAAGATTCCACCGCGAGCGTCTGCGGTCCGGCGGCCGTAAGGAGGTCGATGCCGATTACGCCCTTGTACCTGCCGGGGGCGGTTTCGCGCAACGGCCAGGCGGCTTCCATCCACAGGAGGACCAGGTTGTCGACGGGCCCCGGCGCGTTCACCTCCACCAGCAGCGGGGTTCCCTGCGCAGGAACACCGCCGGAAACGGCGATCGAAATCGCGCCGGCGGACGCGGCGATGGGGAACGCGCCCGCGAAAATCGCGAGGAACGCGAGCGGAACGATCCGCTTGAAGCGGTTCACGTCTTCCCCTCGACCACCGCGCCGAACGCCCCGTCGGATACCAGGATCTCCAGGGGGCCTCCGGGCCGGACATCCGACACGGACCGGACCGCCCTCCCGGTGGCGCGGTCGAGGGCGATGGCGTATCCCCGCGTGAGGACCGCCTTCGGATCCAGGGCGGCGAGCTTTCCGGAATGGATGTCGAGCTGCGACCGAAGGCGCCGTCTCAGGGCGTCCGCCCCGGCCCCGGCGCGGGAATGGAGGACGGCGAGTTCTCCCCGCTTCCTGGACACCCACGCCGCCGGGGAATGGATGCGGGCGGAAGCGGACAAGCGCTCCAACCGGTCCCGCCGGTCCCGCACGGCGGATTTCGCGAATTCCGCGAGGGAGGCCTCCTGCTCCCCCAGCGCGTACCTCTTTCCTTGAAGGAGAGGGCGGGGGTCCGACAGCTTTCCCGCCGTGATCCGCCACTCCTGGCGCGCCGATTCCCGCAGGCGCGCCTCGGCCCGCCGAAGCCGCAAGAAGAGGGCGGCGGTCCGTTCCAAGAGCTCGACGCGGTCGGGCACGGCCATCTGCGCGGCGGCGGTGGGGGTCGGGGCGCGGTGGTCGGCGACGAGATCGGAAAGGGTGAAATCCGTCTCGTGGCCGACGGCGCTGATCGTCGGAACCGGCGACCTCGCCAGGGCGCGCACGACCTCTTCCTCGTTGAACGCCCAGAGATCCTCGATCGAACCGCCTCCCCTCCCGGCGATGATCACGTCGGCGCCGCCGTGCCGGTACATCGCTTCGAGCGCGGCCGAGATGTCCGCCGCCGCGCCCGCGCCCTGCACCAGGGACGGCGCGAGGACGATCGCCACCCCGGGGAAACGCGACCTGGCAACCCGCATCATGTCGCGCAGGGCGGCGCCGTGACGGGACGTGACGATCCCGATCCGCCGCGGGAAGGGGGGAAGGGGACGCTTTTTCCCGGGGTCGAACAACCCTTCGTCCGCCAGTTTCCGCTTCCTTCGCTCCAGTTCGACCAGGAGATTCCCCGCTCCGCGCACCTCGGCGGACTGGGCGTAGATCTGGTACTCCCCCTTTTTCTCGTACACGCCCAGGGAACCGGTCACGATCACCGTCTGTCCGTCGCGGATCTCGCCGTAGATGTGACGATCCCGGCCGCGGAACAGCACGACGCGGATCTGGGCACCTTCGTCCTTCAGGGAAAAATACCGATGCCCCGATGCCTCGTACAGCTTGTAGTTCGAAACCTCCCCTTCCACGCGGAAGAACCGGAAGGAGCTTTCCAGCGTGCGCTTGATCCGGGCGGTCAGTTCGGTGACGGAGAGAACGTCCCCCTCGGACGGCTGGGAACCGAACAGGCCGGGCTCGACGGGACGGGACATCCGTTCAACCGTTCCGGGGCTCCGCCAGCAGTTCCTGGACGGTGACCGCGCGGACCCCCTCTTTCCGAAGATCCGGGCTCATCGCGAGCAGGAACTTCAGCGTTTCCATGCGGGAATGGCAGACCAGCACCGCATCGCCGCGCTGCTTCGCGAGGGCGATCGCCTTGCCCCACTGCCGCCGCATCTCGTCGGGAGAGGGATCGCCGTCGAGAAAGACGTCGCGCTGGACCGCCGGAACCTCCGCCTTGCGGGCCGCCTCGATTCCCAAAGAACCGGGCGCCGTCGCGCTGTCGACGAAGAAGAGCCCTCTCTCCTTCAATGCCGTCATGAAAGCTCCCATCGCCGCAGGGTCGGTGGTGAAGGCCGATCCCATATGGTTGATCGTCCCGACGGCCTGCGGTACGTCCTGCGCCATCCGGGCGAGCCGTTCGGCGATCTCCCTCGCCCCCATCTCCCTGAGCAAGCGGAACGGCTCCGTGCGGTCTGTCGAGGAGGACCGGGGTTCCATCGGGACATGGAGAATCACGGAATGCCCTCGAGCGGCCGCGGTTTCGGCGACGGTCCGGGAGGACGGACCGAAGGGAAGGACGGAAAGGGTGATCTTCTCGGGAAAATCGAGCCACTCGGCATCCCGGACCGGTTCATATCCCAAGTCGCCCACGACGATGGCAAGGCGGGGACCCGTTGAACCCGCGGCCGTGCTCCCGTCCTTTCCGGCGGGGGGCTGGGGCGCCTGCCCGGCGAACGGGGAAACCGCCGGGACGGGCCGTTTCCCGTCCGCGGGCCAGAACAGCGCCGCCGCCATCACGATCAGCCCGGAGAGGAACGCTCCGGCCATCAACGTCGCCCAGCCCCAGCGCTTCCGGCTTCCTCCCGATTCCCGAACGGGGCTCCGCTTCATCGGCAGGACGCCGCCGCTCCTTCAGGACGCCTTCCGCTTGTCGATGAAGCGGTTCTTGAAGATCTCCCAACCCTTCAACAACTGCACCGCCCGGTCGAGCTGGGGATCCTTCTCCCCTTCCTTACGAACGTCCGGTTCCGGCGGAGGTTCTTTCTTTTCCCGGTTCCGGTCCTCGATGGTCTCCTTTTTCGGAGCGGGCGTTTCGGCGGGAGCTTCCTCGCCATCGCCCCTCAAGTGCCGTTCGATGTCCTTTTCGCGCATCGGCCCGGGGTGCGCGACCGATGCCTCCCTGCCGTCGCCGACGACGATGTCGGGCTCTATCCCCTTGGCCTGGATGGACCGGCCGTTGGGAGTGTAATACCGGGCCGTCGTGAGCCGCAACGCGGAACCGTCCTCCATGGGGAGGATCGTCTGCACGGACGCCTTGCCGAAGGTGCGCTGGCCGATGATGATCGCCCTGCCGTGGTCCTGCAGCGCGCCCGCCACGATCTCGGAGGCCGAGGCGGAACCGGCGTTCACCAGCACGACGATGGGGAATCCCGTATAGGTTCCGTCTTTATGGGCCGCGTACTTCGTCTTCTGGGCTTCCACCCGGCCGTCGGTGTACACGATCAGCCCGGAATCGACGAACTCGTCCGCCACTTTGACCGCCTGGTCGAGGAGACCGCCGGGGTTGTTCCTCAGGTCGAGGATGAGCCCCTTCAGCCCCCCTTTCCCCTTGAGGAACTCCTGGAGCGTCCGTTCGACCTCCTGGTGGGAATCCTGCTGGAACTGGGTGAGGCGGATGTATCCGATCCCGTCCTCCATCGACTTGGACTTGACGCTCTTGATCTTGATGAGTTCCCGGGTGAGCGTGTACGCCTTCGGCTCGGGGAGGGATTCCCGCACGACCGTGATCGTCACCTTGGTCCCCGGTTCCCCGCGCAGCCGCTTCACCGCGTCCATCACGTTCATGTTCTTCGTGGATTCGCTCTCGATGCGGACGATCTTGTCCCCCGCCTGCAGCCCCGCGCGGGCCGCGGGGGTATCCTCGATCGGCGCGATGATCGTGAGCAGGGAGTCCTTCACGCCGATCTCGATCCCCAGCCCCCCGAAGACCCCTTTCGTCTCGACCTCCACCTGCTTCAGCATGTCGGGAGTGAGGTAGCTGCTGTGGGGATCGAGGGTCTGCACCATCCCGTTGATCGCTCCCTTGACCAGGTTGTCCAGGTTCACTTCCTCCACATAGCTGCTCTGGATGATGGAGAGAACGTCTCCGAAGATTTTCAGCTTGCTGTACGCGACCGTGGCCTGCGCGGCCTGGCGGGACGTGGAGAGGTCCCCGACGATGAATCCCGAGAAGAACACCGCGACGACCGCGGCGGTCCCCAGCCACTTCCTCCCCCGGCCTTTCCGTGCGCCCGCTGCTTCCCGTTCCATCCTGGCATGGCTCCTTTATCGATTGAGAGGAATAACGGATGCCGGGTCGATCGCCGTTCCGCCCGCCCGCAGTTCCAAGTATAGCACCGATTTTCCCGAAGGCGATTCCGGCAGCCGCCCCACGACTTGTCCTTTCACCACGCTTTGCCCCTGCTTCACGAGGAACGCGTCGATTTTTCCGTACACGGAAAACAGCCCGCTCCCGTGCTGAAGAATCAGGACGTTTCCGAATCCGGAAACGGCCCCCAGGAAAGCGACCTCGCCGGGGCCCACCGCCTTTACCCAGGCCCCGGACGGCCCCTCGACCTCGACCCCCCGGTTTTCGATCGTCACGTCGAACATGGGATCGTGCTGCTTCCCGAACGGGGTGACGACTTTCCCCGGCAGGGGGGGGGACAATCCGCCCGCCAGGGAGGCGAACTGCCGCGGCGCTTCCGCCCGCGCCGGGGAACCCGCTTCCCGTCCGCTCCCAGCCTTGCTCTTCATCCTGCGCTGCCGTTCCCGTTCCTCCGCCAGCCGTTCCCGTTCCTTGGCCAGCCGTTCGATGCGGGAGACGAGCGATTCCATGCGGGCGATCTTCGCCCGGAGCGCGCGAAGTTCCTTCTGCTTCCGCTTCTTCTCTCCCTCGATGCCGGACAGGCGTTTCCGCTCCGCTTCATGCCGCGAGAGGAGTGTCTTCCCCACTTTCCTTTCCTGGGCCATTTTCCGCTCGGAAACCTCCACCTGCCGCTCGATCCCCGAAAGTTTCTCTTCCTTCCGTTCCCGCTCCCGCGACAGGCGCTCCATGTCCCGCAGGTCCGCACCCAGGTACGCGCGCATGAAGTACCGTTCCCGCTCCGCGTGCGAACGCGCCGGGGAAAAGACCGATGCCGCCCGGTCGCCCGTGAAGGCGAGGACCGCCGCCCTCCGCAGACCGCCGCGCGCCCTCCCCTGGGCTTCCGCGATTTCCCGGACCTCCTTCTCCGCAAGGTCGAGCCTCCCCCCCAGGGCGGACAGTTTTCGGTCGATTCCGGAGAGAACGCGCTGCTGCCGCTTCAATCGGTTCTGCAGCTCGCCCACGCGCTTTTTCGTCAGTTTCTCTTTCCGGAGGGCGTCCGTGAGCTCGGCCGCCGTCTTTTCCTCCCTTGCCTTCATCTGGAGAAGGCGGGCCTTTTCGCGGCGAAGATCCGCCGCGCTGCCGTCCGCAACCAACGCGCCTTGGTGAAAAAACGCGAGAGAAAGCCCCGCGAGCAGGACGATGATGACGGACCTCGCTGCCCGCATCACTTCCGGGAGGGCCGGGCCGCCATCCAGGAGAAAAGGGACGACGCGGCGGCAAGGAGGGCGACGCAAAGGATGAACACCGCCGCTGCCGCGGCGGTGGAGGGAGCCGACAGGTCTTCCGCCGCGCCGACCACGTTCCCCAGGAACGGGTACCTGCGGAGGAGGAAGTGCAGAACGGCGGCGGCAGCGACGACGGCGGCGGCAGCGAGGAGGAACCCCGTGATCGCGGCGCCCGCAGCGCGGGACGCCGCCAGGCGGAGCGAAGACATCCCGCGCTCCAGGAGGAACCCGAAATCCCCCGCCAGGGCGGAGGCCCGCAACCGTTCCTGAAGACGGCAGATGACGAAAAAGAGAATCAGGAACAACGCGAAAACACCCCATGCCAGCGCGGCCGAATACCGGGCAACCCGCAGGAACCGGGAAAGGGAGTCTTCCCCGGCCAGCACCTGGTCTATCGACGGAACGGCCCGGAGGGCGGAAGTCACCGAACCCACGCCGGACGCGGTGAACCGGTCGTGCCGGATCCGGATCTCGACATAACCCGGAAGGGGATTCCCGCCGGCGTCCGGAAGCGATTCGACCCCCGGAAACGCCAGGAGGAACTCTT
This sequence comes from Deltaproteobacteria bacterium, assembly GCA_021802685.1. GTDB lineage: Bacteria > Desulfobacterota > Deferrimicrobia > Deferrimicrobiales > Deferrimicrobiaceae > UBA2219. The sequence goes on from JAJZRM010000024.1 coordinate 10,761, forward strand.
TCCATGCCGCCGCGGGGTCCCTGTACGACGCGGACCGCACGGCGGGGAGTTCCGCGACCTTCCGCGCGAGGCCTTCGGCATCCTCGGGGGAAACGGAATCCCGCAACACCGCGGTAATGGCGTATCGCGAGGAGAGGAACCGGGTCGCCCCTCCGGACAGGTGGAGCGCGAGAAACGCGAAAGCGAGCAGGCCGAGAAGGGCGAACCTCCCGAGGGACTGCCAGGCGATGGACCGACCTCCGAGACGCCAGTCGATCCAGACCAGGGACACCTTTTCTTTCAAGCGGCACCTTCCTTTCCGGCGATCGGCGGCAACCGGTGGATTCGAAACGGTCCGACCGGCTTCCCCTCGCCGGCGACCGCCGACCAGCGGGCGGGCAGCTGCCGTTCCGCCAGCAGGATCGTATTCCCCTCTCCCGCCAGCGCCCGGAACAGGCCGCCCAGCATCTCTCCGAACGGATCTCCCGCCGACAGGACCATCCCGTCCGCGAACAGGACCTTTGGGGTCCTCAGCAGCTCCGCCGCGAGGACCGCCCTCGCCCTTTCCGAGCCCGACAGGGAGGATAACCGGTGGTTCTCCGCTCCGGAAAGCCCCACCATCGAGAGAAGCCGTTCACTGCGCTCGATCCGCTCTTTCCCGGGAATGCCTCCGCAAGCCAGGGCGGAGCGTCGGAACAGATCCTCCACGGTCAGGCGCGCGTCCCCCTCGAACCGCTCCGGGATGCAGCCGCAGGAAGCGCGGAAGGAACGGGCGACGGAAGCGCCGGCGCGGTAGAGGGATTCCCCGGAGACGAGCACGTCCCCCGCGTCCGGCCGCCGCTCCCCTCGAAGGATGGAGAACAGAAGCGTCTTTCCGGAAGACGGCGGACCCACGGCCACCCAGACCGCACCGTCGTCGAACGCGAAATCGAGGCCGTCCCAGAGAATCTTCCCCCGGGAGAAGACTCCCAGACGGAACGCCTCGATCATCGATCGCCGGGTTTCTCCTCGACGGGGGTGATCTCCCCCGCGAGAAGCCGCCGGATCTCCTCGAGATGCTGCGCCTCCATGCGATCCTTGAGTACGGCCTGCCAGGACGGTTTCCCGAGGATGTCGTCGTACGGCCACCGCACGCTGTCCAGGATCACCCCTCCGAGGAAGACATTGGTGATGACCTGCGGATTGGCCTTCCCGCCATCCTCGGTCTGGACGTGGTAGGTCTTTCCCCGGATCTTGATGTTGTGATTGAAACCGGAGAGCATCTTCATCTGGGATGATCCCATCGGTCCCTTCCCCCTACAGTACGATCCGTTGGACATCGCCCAATTCCCTGCCGTAGAACCCTCGTCCGATGCGGGCGAACCGCTCGGGGTCGTCCGTGACGAGAAAATCCACTTCCCGCGGGCCTGCCGGACTGCGGACCTGGGTTTCCGACAAAAGGATGTCCACGACCATCGCCGCCTCCTCCCCGGAGTCGATCAGGACCGGCGTTTCGCCGATGCACTCCCGGATCGCGCTTTTCAGCACCGGGTAGTGCGTGCAGCCGAGGATCAGGGCATCCGGGGGCTCCGCCCGGAACGGCGCGAGGTACTCGGCGATCACGGCGCGCGTGATGTCTTTGTCGGTCCATCCCTCTTCCGCGAGGGCCACGAGCAGCGGGCAGGGAACCGAGCGGACCTTCGCGGAAGGGACGGCCGTGCGCAGCGCTTCCTCGTACGCCCCGGAGCGGACCGTCCCCAGCGTCCCGATGACGCCGATGCTCGACCTCCGGGGGAGGCCGGCGGCGCGCCGGACGCAGGGATCCACCATCCCGACGACGGGGATCTTGTAGATCTTCCGCAACGCCGGCAACGCCAGCGACGATGCGGTGTTGCAGGCCACGACGAGCAGCTTGATGTCGTGGAGGCGGATCAGGTGGTTCGCGATCTCGATGGAGTACCGGGTGACGGTTTCCGCGGATTTCCCCCCGTAGGGAACCCGGGCCGTGTCCCCCAGGTACACGAAATGTTCCGAAGGCAGCGTCCGCACCAGCTCCTTGAGCACGGTCAACCCGCCCATCCCGGAATCGAACACACCGACCGGATTTTCCACATCTTCTCCTAATACTTTGATTTTTTTACGTTAAAACGCTATCGTGTAGATGTCAACCGAACTCCGGCCGGGAGGAGGGCGCCGTGGGCGATATTCTCGATTTTCTCACCAACGCGAAAATCATGGAACTTGCCTCCGATCCGCGCGTCCTGTTCGGCGCGGGCGTGCTGTTCGTTCTCGCGCTCCTGTTCCATTGGAAGTTCGTGCAGCTGCTGCTCTTCGCCATCGGAGGAACGCTGGCCGTCATTCGGCTCGCCAACCTGGCGGGGGGGGAGGCGTCGCTCGACAAAAACCTCCTGACCTTCGGCCTCGGGACGGTGATCGTCGCCGGCATCCTGATCTACTTCCTGTTCATTCGCAGTGACTGACACGGATCCCCGCATCGGATTCACGACGACCATCCCGGTCGAGGTCCTCTTCTCCGGCGGCCGCGCCCCGGTGGACCTGAACAACGTGTTCATCGGAGCGGACCGCCCGTCGGAATACATCCGGGAGGCGGAGAGCGACGGGTTCCCCAAAAACTGCTGCGCCTGGATCAAGGGGATTTACGGCGCCGCCCGGCGGCACGGTTTTCGCGAGGTCGTCGCCGTCACCCAGGGGGACTGCAGTTTCACCCAGGCGTTGATGGAAGTGCTGCGGTACCGGGGCGTGACCGTCGTTCCCTTCGCCTTTCCCTTCGACCGCGACCCCGGCGTCCTCTCCATGGAACTCGCCAAGATGGCCGCCCGGTTCGGAACGACCGTGCGGGAATCGGAAGCGTGGAAGGCGCGGTTGGACGAGGTTCGCCGCATCGCGCACGAGATCGACCGGCTGACTTGGGAGGAAGGGAAGGTCACCGGGGAGGAAAACCACCGCTGGCTGGTCGCCTGCTCCGACTTCGAGGGAGACCCCGATGGGTTTGCCCGGCGGGCGAAAGCGTTCCTCGGCGAGGCGGCGGGTCGCCCGGAGCGGAAGGGTCTTGTCCCCGTCGCGTTCGTCGGGGTCCCTCCCATAGTCTCCGGCCTGCACGCATGTTTCGAGGAAGCGGGGGCCCGGGTCGTCCTCAACGAGGTCCAGCGGCAATTCTCGATGCCCTCCCCCACCTCTTCGCTCGTCGAACAGTACCTCGCGTACACCTATCCGTACTCCTTCTTCTAGCGGATCGGTTACATCCGTGCTGGGGGGGCGCGCAGTGGCTGCCTTGGGAGCGGCCACTGCGGCCATGCCTGCTGC
>JAJZRM010000443.1 GCA_021802685.1 Deltaproteobacteria bacterium
GAGCAGCTGGGACATCGCGCGCACCGCCGACTCGAAATCGTCCAGCTCGCGACCGACGCGGCTGATCTCGTTCACCAGGTCCGCCTCGAACAGCCGGGCGTCGAGGAGGCCGTTGACCCGGGACAGGATATCGAGATCGTCGGGAATCCCGCTCCCGGCGTCGCGGTCCGCCGCCGGCCGCGGTGTCTTCCCCTGGAGAAGCTCCCGGACCGCGGAGAGGATCGTCTCCGGGGACGCGTCCCGGAAAAGGCACCGGTCCGCCCCCGCCCGCATAGCGCGCATCCGCTCCGCCCCCGCTTCCTGGGAGGTCAGCAGGATCACGGGCAGGTTCCGGCCCGCCTCCCCGGATTTGAGGAAACGGCACGCCTGGATCCCGTCCAGGCGGGGCATCCGGACCGCCATCACCGCAAGGTCCGGGACCCGGCGGGCGGCGGCGCGCAGCGCTCCCATCCCGTCCCCGGCGATCTCCGTCGCGTACCCTTCCGATTCGAGGATATAGGACAGCATCCCGGCCACCGTTTCGCTGTCGTCCACGAGGAGGATGCGGAAGGTTTCAGGCATGGCGCGGCTCCGGCGCCGCGGCGGACGCCCCCGGAAGTCTCCGCAGGGATCCCGCGATCGACGCGGGGTCGAGGATCAGGGAGGCGGCGCCGCGGCGGACGGCTTCCCCCGGCATGCCGAAGACCATGCAACTGGCCTCGTTCTGCGCGTACGTCCATCCGCCCGCCCGGCGGATTTCCAGGAGCCCTTCCGCGCCGTCCGCCCCCATTCCCGTGAGGAGGACTCCGACGGCGCCTTCCCGGTAGGCGGCGGCGAGGGAAGACAGCAGCATGTCCGCGGAGGGGAGGAATACGCCGTGCGGCTTCAGGGAAACGGCGCGCACCGAGCCGTCCGGCAGGACCTCCAACTGGCGCCCGTCCGGCGCCAGGAGGACCGTCCCGGGGACGGCCCGGTCGTGGGGCTTCGCGATCCGCACCTTGAGGGAAGTGAACTGCTGGAGCCACTCCGCGAAGCCTTCGTTGAACCCCGCGGTGATGTGCTGCACGACGAGGACCGGCAACGCGAACGAACCGGGCAGGATCGAGAAGATCTCGCGGAGGGCGCCGGGTCCCCCCGTCGACGCTCCGATTCCCACCGCGCGGAAGCGCCGGCCGGCGTCCAGCCCGGGGCGGATCTCCTCCCCGCCGCGCCCCGGCGGCGGCCTGCGCGGATGCGGCGCGACCGCCACGCGGGAGGCGGTCCGGATCTTCTTCCGCAACTCGCGGGAGCACTCCTGCAACGCCTCTTCCGACGCCAGGTCCGGCTTCGCCATGACGTCGAGGGCGCCCGCGGCCAGGATGTCGATCGACTCCCTGGCCTCCCCCCCGCTCGTATGGGAAGAGAAGGCGATGATGGCCGCCGCCCGGGAGGCCATGATCCGCGTCGTGGCCTCGATGCCGTTCATCTCCGGCATCCGCACGTCCATCAGGATCACGTCGGGGCGCAGGGTATGCGCCATCTCCACCGCCTCTTTCCCCGTTCCGGCCTCCCCGACGATCCGGAACCCGTCGTCCACTTCCACCAGCGCGCGGATGACGTCCCGGACGGCCGGAGAGTCGTCCGCGACGACCAGCCGGATCGAAGGAGGGGAGGGAATCGTCATCCGCGCGACTAGGAGGCCGCGATCCGGTCGATCATCGCCGCCAGGCGCCCCGGGGTGAAATCTTCCCTCGTCACGAAGGCATGCGCGCCCGCCGCCATGGCGCGCGCCGCGACCGCGCCGTCCCCTGCGGGAGCGACGAGGATGAAGCGGGTTTCGCGGGCATGTTCCGACCGCCGGGCGTGGGAGAGCAGGTCGAAGCCGTCCATCCCGGGCATCCGGGCGCCCGCCACGACGACGTGGATCCTCCCGCCGGAGAGCAGTTCCAACGCGGCCTTGCCGCCGGCGACGGTTTCCACCCGGTATCCCGCGGAGGCCAGGACCCGTCGCTGCGTCTCCCGGACGGAGGGGGACCCCTCCACCACGAGGACGACCTTCTCCCCCGCCGGGAGGTTCCCTTCGCCCACTCCTTCGGGAACTGTTTCCGCGTGCATCCGGACGGCCGACATCAGGTCGTAGACGTCCAGGAGCAGCGCCACGTCGCCGGTCCCGAGGATCGTGGATCCCATGAACAGCCGGACTTTCCCGAGATACTTCCCCAGGTCCCGGACGACGACCTCGCTCTCCCCCTCGACCCGGTCGACCACCAGCGCCATCCGCTGCTGGGAGTGCCGCACCATGACCGCCATGTATCCGTCGGACGCCCAGGGGACGTCGGGGAGCCCCAGGAGCCGGTTCAGCCAGACCAGCGGCACCGGCGCGCCGTCGACGCGCAGCGATTTCCTCCCCTCCATCGTGAGGATGTCGCGGTCGGTGAACCTCCGGATCCCCTCGGAGTGCATCAGCGGGATGGCGAAGTACTGTTCGCCGGAGAGGAAGAGGAGCACGCGGGACACGGCCATGCTGAACGGCAGTTCCATGACCACCCGCGTCCCTTTCCCGGGGTTGGAGGACAGGTCCGCCGTCCCGTTGAACCTCTCC
>JAJZRM010000444.1 GCA_021802685.1 Deltaproteobacteria bacterium
TGGGGAAGTTCTTCCTCCGGCTGGAGATGATCGACGAAGGGTTGGAACAGTTATTGAAGGCCGAGACGCTGGAGCCCGAGATGGAATCGGTGAACATCCTGCTCGCGGAGGCTTTCCGGAGGAGAGGTCGCTTTGAATCGGCCTGCAAGCACTACCAGCGCGCCTACGGCTACAAGCGGAGATACCTCATCCCGTTCCGTTGCACCGCATGCGGCTCGGCCACCATCAAGTGGACCCCCCGGTGCCCCTCCTGCGGCGCCTGGAACGGGTACGTCATCGACCACGGCAGCCGGGAATACGCGGTCAACGCGACGTCCCGCTGACCGCGCCGTTTCCCTGTACCGATCGTTCGCGCGGGAGGTCGCCCTCCTGCGCGATCTCCTCCCCGCCGCGAAGCCGGACGCATCCCCCGAAGCCGTCGCCCTCTGGGCGGAGCACGACGGCCCGGTTTGCCCCCGGTGCGGCGCCATCCCCGGGCGCTCCTCCCCCGCCCTCCCGGCCGCTCCTTGCGCTTCCTGCGTCGAGGATCCCCCGGCCTTCCGGGCCGCCCGCTCCCTGTTCGTATACGCCGGCGGCGTCCGCGCCGTGATCGTCGCGTCGAAATACTCCGGGCGCCCTTTCCCCGCGCGGGCGGCGGCGCTCCGATTGCGGGAAGCGCTGTGCGGAACGTGGAAAGACCTGATCCCGGACGGCGACCCCCCGACGGTCGTCCCGGTCCCGGTCCATCCGTGGAAATATTTCCGCCGGGGATTCAACCTCCCGGCCCTGATCGGCGCCTCCCTCGCACGCTCGCTTGGATGGCCGTTCGATCCGCTGGCCCTTTCCCGCGCACCGGAGCAAACCCCGCAGGCGGGTCTCGGTTTGCAGGACCGGCGGCGGAACGTGGCGGGCGCATTCCGCCTCCCCCGGGGAAAACCCTCCCCGGCGCGGGTCCTGCTCCTCGACGACGTGTACACATCCGGCGCCACCGCGCGGGCGGCCGCCGGCGCCTTGAAAACGGGAGGCGCGGACCATATAGTGGTCGTGACGGTCGCGCGCGCCGTCCTCTGATCCGAAGAACGCGCCACGGAGCCTTTCGATGCCCGTCCCCGCCTTCCCCGCCGCCGCCCTGCAGTTCCGCATCGACGTGGGCGACGTACCCGCGAACCGGGACCGCGCCGTGCGCTGGATCGCCGAGGCGGCTCGGCAAGGGGCGAAGCTGTGCGTCCTGCCGGAAATGTGGAGCACGGGTTTCGCGGAAGAGCGGCTCCTCCCTTTAAGCGGGACCACCCCCGAAATCCTCCACGAGCTGCGAACGCTGGCGGGGCGTCTGCGGATCGTGATCGCGGGTTCCCTCCCCGAACGGGTCGGCCGCGGGATCTACAACACGCTGTACGTGATCAACGCCACGGGGGTCGTCACCGGGGAGTACCGCAAGGCGCACCTGTTCACCCCTTCGGGGGAGGACCTCTGGTTCCGCCGCGGGTCATCCGCCGGCGTCATCCCGACGGACACGGGCGCCGTCGGCCCCCTCATCTGCTACGACCTGCGGTTCCCGGAACTTTCCCGGAAATATTTCCTCGGCGGGGCGCCCGTTCTCTGCGTGGCGGCGCAGTGGCCTTCCGTCCGCGCCGCCCACTGGGAAATCCTGACGGTCGCCCGCGCCGTGGAGAACCAGGCGTATCTCGTCGCCTCGAACGCGGTCGGCCCGTCGGGGCCATTCCGCTACGCGGGAGGGTCGGTCGTCGTTTCCCCCGCCGGGGAACGCCTGGCGGCGCTGGGGGAAGAGGAAGGGTTGGCGCTGGCGACGATCGACCCGGCCGTCGTCGAGGAAACCCGAAGGAGGATCCCGTGCCTCGCGGACAGAAACCCGCGGTCGTACCGGGGGACCCGGCGGCCCGGGTGATCCCCCGCCGTCGCGTGCGCGCCCTTTGCGCCCGCCTGCGGCGCCTGGGGAAGCGGATCGTGTTCACCAACGGCTGCTTCGACATCCTGCACGCCGGCCACGCCCGGTATCTCCGGAGCGCGGCCTCCCTGGGAGACGTTCTCGTGGTGGGGCTGAACGGGGACGTCTCCGTCCGGCGTCTCAAGGGGGAGGGCAGGCCGATCCAGAAGGCGGGCGATCGGGCGTACCTTCTCGCCTCCCTTTCCTGCGTTTCCTACGTGGCGGTCTTCTCCGAGGACACCCCGGCGTCGCTCATCCGCGACGTGATGCCCCATGTCCTGGTCAAGGGGGGCGACTGGAAGGGAAAGGTGATCGTCGGCGCGGACACGGTTCGGGCGAACGGAGGGACGGTGAAGACGATCCGGTTCCTCCCCGGGCGCTCCACGACCTCGATCCTCGACCGAGCCAAGGGCGTCAGCCGGCAGTCCGCCGGATCCTCCGCAAGGCCGACAGGAACTTCGCGATCTCCGCGCGCGTCGTGAAGGGGCCCGGGCTCACCCGAACGGTCCCGGAGGGGAAGGTCCCAAGAGTGCGGTGCCCGTTCGGCGAACAGTGAAGCCCCGCCCGGACCAGGATACCGTACCCCTTTTCCAGCCGCCGCCCAACTTCGGCGGGATCCATCCCCTCCACCAGGAA
>JAJZRM010000445.1 GCA_021802685.1 Deltaproteobacteria bacterium
CCGCTCTCGTCGACACCGGGATTCTTTACGCTCTTGCCGACAAGGGGGATGCCTGGCATCGCCGCGCGGCGGTATCCGTTGTCGGTTTCCACGGACAATTGATCGTTCCGGCAAGCGTTATTCCGGAAGCATGCCATCTCCTGAACAGCTGCCTCGGCCCTTTCGCGGAAGCGGCTTTTCTCGACGCCCTGATACAACGCGAGATGTCCGTCGAACAGGTGACAGGTCCCGACATGGCTCGGACCGTCGCGATCCTGAAACAGTACACGGACGCCAACATCGGGTTTGTCGACGCGTCCCTGGTTGCCGTTTCGGAGCGGTTGGGGATCAACACCGTTTTTACCACGGATAGACGCCATTTCTCCCTTATCAAGCCCGCACATTGTTCCGCTTTTACCCTGCTTCCCTGAAACCCGGAAAGGACCGCCGGAACCCCAGAACCGGGACGTTCACAGAACTCCCCCAGAACCGGGACAGTCATCGAAACCGTTGAACCGGGACAGACCTGGGAGCAGGCTTATCCGAGAAGAAGCGCCATCGGCAGGGCGAAGAGGCGGTCTCCGAGCGCGATGGAGTCCCGGCCTCCGTACGCAAGAATCCCTCCGCGGCAACGGGGCGCACCGGCGAGAAAAGCCCGCAGGCCGCCCAGGTCCGAATCGGACCATCGGGTGGACGCCTTGACCTCGATCGCCAGGGAATTGCTCCCGTCGGCGATGACGAAATCCACCTCGTGACGCCCCTGCACGTTCCAATAATGAAGGGTAGCCTCCGGCCAGCGGGCGGACAATGTCTCCACAAGGTTCTGCAGAAAATACGTTTCGAACAGGGCCCCCCGCATGAGGGAATCCGCGCCGGGAGAGATGTCGCGTACACCCGCAAGGTGCCCCGCCAGGCCGGCATCGTTAAAAAAGAGCTTCGGCGATTTCACCACGCGGGATACGGGGTTGTCGAGGTACGGGGGGAGCCGCCGGACCAGGCAGGAGGTTTCCATCACGCCTAGGTACCGGGACAGGGTCGCCACCGGCAATTGAGCGTCCCGGGCGAGTTCGCTGATCTTCAGGATCTTCCCCGTGCGAAGCGCCGATAATCGCACCGCCCTGCGGAAGGAGATGAGGTCCGCCACCTGGCTGAGCTGCCGGACGTCCCGCTCGATATAGGTCTGCTCGTACCCGGTAAACCATGTCGACGGGTTCCGGACACCGCCCAGCGCCACCCGCGGCATCCCGCCCCGCAGGATTTCGGCGGAAGAGAGGACTTTCGGCTGGACGATTTCCCGGGGAAGGGAAGGTTTCCTGAAGAAGGCGCGGAGAAACGGTTCCCTCGTCGTTGCCCGGAGGATTTCCCTGCGGCTGAACGGGGACATCTCGATGTAGATCGCCCGTCCGGCAAGGCTTTCCGACACGCCCGTAAGGAGGGCGAAATTGGCGGACCCGGAGAGCAGGAAACGGCCAGGGACCTGACCCTCCCGGTCCACCTGGGTCTTGATGATCTCCATGATTCCGGGCATGCGCTGCGCTTCGTCGATCGTGACCGCGCCCGGCTCCCCGAGAATCGTCTCCGCGTTGGTTCGGATCGCCTCGAGATCCCCGAAGCGGTCCAGGGAGAGGTACCGACGTTTTTTCAGCGCGGGGTCGTTCTCGAGGAACGTGCTCTTCCCGCACTGCCGCAACCCCGTGAGGACCACGACCGGCATGTCGCGGAGCGCCTCATGGACGCGGGGTGCGATCTCCCTGTCGAGGTAGCCTGTCATAATCACACCAAGCATAATGCGATTATGACCGCAGCGCAATGGGAAAATCGCCCCGGAACCGGGACAGTCATGCGCGAACGCCCCCTTTCGGGGATCTTCGCGCTTTCGGGTCGGACCCTGGCTACGAGCAGGTGTGCCAGGGACGGACCCGGATCCCCTCCCGTTCGTACCCCTTTTCCCCGCCGTAGACGAGGACCCCGTCTTTCGAGGCGTTCCCCGGAAGGGACATCCAGTACCGGAGACCGCGGAAGAAATCGGTCGCGAAGGTTATCGCCGATTTGATCTCCACGGGAACGACGGTGCGTCCGAGGTCGATGATCAGGTCGACCTCGTGGCCGGTCTGATCCCGCCAGAAGAACAGCGGGGGATCCTCGCCCGCATGGGCGAACACCTTGTAGATCTCGGACAGGATGAACGTCTCGAAGATGTTCCCGCGCAGTGGGTGGGTGGCGAGGTCCTCCTCGTTCCGGATGCGGAGGAGGTAGCAGAGAAGGCCGCTGTCAAGGAAATACATCTTCGGCGTCTTGATGATCCGTTTCGAGAAGTTTCGGGAATGGGGGCGCAGCAGGAAGACGAGGGAGCTAGCCTCCAGGACGGAAATCCACGCCCGGGCGGTCGGGTGCGTGATGCCGCAGTCCGCGGCGAGGGAGGACAGATTCAGCAACTGGCCGGTGCGGCCGGCGCAGAGGCGGACGAAGTTCTGGAAGGCCGCGAGATCGCCGATCCGCAAGACGTCGCGCACGTCCCTCTCCACGTAGGTTCGGAGGTAGCTCCCGTACCATTCGCGGGC
>JAJZRM010000446.1 GCA_021802685.1 Deltaproteobacteria bacterium
ACCCCTGTGCAAATATGCACCGTTTTCTCCGGGTCGCTCGCCAGGAGTTGCCGGATGGTCGATTCTTCGGGGGCGATCATCACACTCGTTTCCCCGTAATCGGGAGGGGACCAGCCAAGCTCCAACCGGGATTTCGAAAGTTCCGCCTGGAAAACCCCCGTGATGCGCAGAGCGGGGGTACGCTCCGCCAAGGCGCGTATCCAGGGGGCCTGGTGAGGGCTCGGATTCACTTGCCAAAAAATGACCTGTTCAAACCGCACAGCGACTACTCCATCCGTTTGCCGTGGTCAACCCGATCAAGAGCCAAAGGTAGCCTCCGGTCTGCCCCGGTGAAAAAAATATGGCCTCTCCAAAGTTGACCAGGAAACAGGCGAAAAACATGGCAGCAAGACGGATATCGCCGGTGTCCAGTGCGCCTTTCACCAAGACCCAGAAGAAGGGAAGGAAGACTAGAACTCCTACGATGCCGACCTCTTCCAGCATGGCCGCGGGCAGGAAGCCCTTTTCGACGCTTGCCGATATCGGAAGGTCGAGAAACGTACCTATCTTCCCCTGATTCGCGAGTGTCGGATCGACACCGAATCCGTTACCTGTATATGGCTTTTGGAGAAAACGGTCCAACAAATAGACGATTCCCTTCCCTCGGGACGCATAGAACGCCGTCTCCACCGTTTTCTCGTTTCCCTTCAACCAAAACCGCTCGACGGACACGGACAGTTCCGGGGAAAGGGAAATGATGGAAACGAGAAATACGGAGGCGATGCCGATATTCAACAAGGGCCGATACGGCGGCCGAAACGGGGCATCCTTTTTAGAACGCAGAACAAGGACCGCGAAGGATGCGATGATCCCGAGGAAAAGGGTCACCATGGCGATTCGCGCCTTCGTCAGGAACAGGAGGACCAGCGCACCCCCTCCCAACGCCCATTCCAGGATGCCCTTTCGGCGGTTCCCCATCAGCAGGTGTGCTGCCAGGTATACGACGACAGGGGCCAGAAAGACGGCAAACGCCTGCGGATGGTTCAGGAGTCCCTGGAATCCGCTGCCGTTGCGCGCGTACCCGATGGACGGGATCAGCAATGTGGGCAGGGATAAGACGATGACGACACCCGACAAGCAAAAGAACCAATGTTTCAAATCCGCGAGCCCGTTCTCATCCATGGTGCCGAATGCGATGAGCACAACCGCTGCGCAGAAGAAAAAGATCGTCGCCTTTAGAAACGAGATCAGGAAAAAGGCGCTCGATATCCAGGAAAGCATGACGACAACTGCGTAGAACAGCAACAGCGGGACGATGGTCCGCAACATCTTGGACGAAACCAGCGGCACAACGCGATAGCCTATGATCAGGAGTACGAGCCATCGTAAGATCCCGATGGAAGAGGGCAATCGAAAGACCGGATTGAGAAGGAGGATCATATAGCTCAGGGAAAGTGCCTTGATAGCCTGCCTGGCGCCAGACAGGGCCCAGACGCATAGTCCGATATACACACCGGTGACTACTCCCGGGTGGAGCGCCGTGCCCGCGACGATTGCCGCGATGAAAGTGCACCTGCGGACCGCGAAGAATCTTTCGCGCGGGGATGTAGGAGACAGAGCGGCTATTCCGGACATGCGTTCACGATCGTGTCGCCGTGGTTCGAACAGCGATCCCCGATTCGGAGGGCCGTCAAGACTTTCGCAACGGAACGACCGGATCGGAACTCTTCCTCCGCAAATCGGAGAACGTGCACTTGCGGCCCGATCGGCGCCCATACCCCGGGATCGGATGCCTGTCCGAAGATGACATGGGTCGGAACACCGAGCGCTGCGGCCATATGGCTGGGCCCCGAATCGTTTCCCAGATACATGTCGCCTTCGGAAATCGCTCCTGCAAGTTCGCCCACGCCGAGCTTCCCGCTAAGATCCGCCACGCGATTGGAGCCGACAAGGTCGATGATCTCGGAGCACCGTGTTCGCTCCTTTTCTCCACCGAGCAGGATGACCGTACGGTTCTTCCCGCCGAGGAACGCGTGGATGACCGCCGAGAAATTATCGGCCGGCCAGATCTTCCTTTCCCCACCCGCGCCGGGATGAACGGCAAGGATCCGCGATCCCGCTCCACCATTCGCCTTCCTTAGACCCCTGGCGACATCTTTCCCTCGGCGATAGGCTTCATCGGAAACCGGCAGGCCTGTTCGGTGTGGAACCCGCGGAAGACCGAGATGATCGAGCAGTTGCGCGGCAAACACCGCTGCATGCGGTTTCCGGAGCGGCGTGATCAAAGGGCAGCCGAGAAAATGGTCTCCTTCGGTCGCCCAACCGGCGGTTCCATTCGCTCCAGAGAGGCATGCCGTCAGCGAACTCATCTCATGCGCATGCGTCACTACCGCCAGATCGTACTTTTCCCTCCTGAAATTCCTCACCAGCCCGAGCCATTGCCCGATTCCCGTTCTCCACCCGCCCGCTCCCACCCAAGGACAATGGAAAACATGGATGGTTCGCAGCCCCGGATGGCTGCAGATCAACTGGTCGACGGGAGGCTTGAT
>JAJZRM010000025.1 GCA_021802685.1 Deltaproteobacteria bacterium
ACCCTCGCGCCAGAAGAGGACGTGGTGAAGCCTGCACTCGCCCGCTCCATAATGGCGTCTCTGCAACCGAACCTATGGAGGTTCGAATCCCAGGAAGAGTCGTGCGCCGGGATCCTCGGAGGGAAGGTCAAGCCGGGCGATTTCGTGGTCATCCGGTATGAAGGTCCCAAGGGCGGGCCGGGGATGCAGGAGATGCTCGCTCCCACTTCGTACATCATGGGGGAGGGGCTGGGGGACAAGGTGGCGATGATCACCGACGGGCGCTTCTCCGGCGGAACGCGTGGGGCCGTCATCGGACACGTTTCCCCGGAAGCGGCGTCGGGCGGGCCGATCGCGATGGTGAAAGAGGGGGACCGGATCCGCCTCGACATCCCGGCCCGCAAGCTCGATCTGCTGGTGTCCGAGGCGGAACTCTCCGAACGGCGCGCGAAATGGAAGCCCGCGAAGAAGGGGAAGCCCACGGGGTGCCTGGGGAAATACGCCTCCATGGCCACCAGCGCCAGCACCGGCGCGGTCCTTAAGTGGGGGTGACCCGGAGAGTTGTAACGGTTCGATTTACCTGGTGTTTCCTTACGGTATAAACCCCCTTCCCTGTGGTAGAATGTATCATTCACCCAGAGACCCGCCGAAGGAGCCTTCGCCGCCCCATGGATCTGTTCCAGAAACCGGTCTACCCCCGCGCCATCCAGGATGAAATGAAGCAGAGCTACCTCGATTACGCGATGAGCGTGATCGTGGGGCGCGCGCTCCCCGACGTGCGGGACGGCTTGAAGCCCGTCCAGCGCCGCATCCTCTTCGCGATGCACGAGTTGGGGAACGAATTCGGCAAGCCGTACAAAAAATCCGCGCGCATCGTCGGGGACGTCATCGGTAAATATCATCCGCACGGGGACAACGCCGTCTACGACGCCCTTGTGCGCATGGTGCAGGAATTCTCACTGCGGTACCCCCTGGTCGACGGGCAAGGGAACTTCGGCTCGGTGGACGGCGACTCGGCGGCCGCGATGCGGTACACCGAGGTCCGCATGGCCAAGGTGACGGGGGAACTGCTTTCCGACCTCGACAAGGAAACGGTCGAGACGGTCCCGAACTACGACGGCTCCCTGCAGGAGCCGCGCGTTCTCCCTTCCCGCATCCCGAACCTCCTGGTCAACGGGAGCGCGGGGATCGCCGTCGGGATGGCCACCTCGATCCCTCCCCACAATCTCGGCGAGGTGGTGAGCGCCCTGCTCGCCCTGATCGGCAACCCCGAGATCGCGATCGAGGAATTGATGGAGCACATCCCGGCGCCCGATTTCCCCACCGGGGGGATCCTCTACGGGCTCGAGGGCGTGCGCGACGCGTACCGCACCGGCCGGGGGAGCGTGCAGATCCGCGCGCGGGCGTTCATCGAGAAGGCGAAGAAGGGCGACCGCGAATCGATCGTCATCACGGAGATCCCGTACCAGGTCAACAAGTCCCGGCTCATCGAGCGGATCGCGGAGCTCGTGCGCGACAAGGAGATCGACGAGGTCTCCGACATCCGGGACGAGTCCGACCGCGACGGGATGCGCGTGGTCGTCGAGCTGAAAAAGGACGCCGTGGCCGAGGTCGTCCTGAACAACCTCTACAAGGCCACGCAGATGCAGGTCTCCTTCGGCGTGCAGCTGCTGGCCATCGTCCAGAACCGGCCGCGTACGATGAATTTGAAGGAGCTCCTCGAGGAGTTCCTGGCGTTCCGGAAAGAGGTCGTCACACGGAGGACCCTCTTCCTCCTGCGGAAAGCGGAAAGCAGGGAGCACATCCTCGAGGGCCTGAAGATCGCCCTCGACCATATCGACGCGATCATCAAGCTGATCCGGGCCTCGAAGGAAGCGAAGGAAGCCAAGGAAGGGTTGATGACCCGGTTCCGCCTGTCGGAGATCCAGGCGCAGGCGATCCTCGACATGCAGCTGCGGCGCCTCACCGGCCTGGAGCGCGAAAAGATCCTGCAGGAGCTCAAAGAAGTGCGCGAGGAGATCGCGCGGCTCAAAAAAATCCTTGCCGAGGAGTCGGAGCTGCTCCGCGTGATCGGCGAGGAGTTCCGCCAGATCCGGGACGCGTACGGCGACGCGCGGCGCTCCGAAATCCAGCGGGAGACGAAGGACCTGCGCCTGGAAGACCTGATCGTGGACGAGGAGATGGTGGTCACCGTCTCCCACACCGGCTACATCAAGAGGAACCCGATCAGCCTTTACCGGACGCAGCGGCGCGGCGGCCGCGGCAAGATGGGCATGGGGACGAAGGAGGAGGATTTCGTCACCATGCTCTTCATCGCCTCGATGCACACCTACGTCCTGTTCTTCTCGGACCAGGGGAAGGTGTACTGGCTCAAGGTCCACGAGCTCCCGGAGGCGGGGCGCGCCTCGAAGGGGCGCGCCGTGGTGAACCTCCTGTCGCTTTCGCCGGGCGAGTCCATCTCCTCGATCCTCCCCGTGCGGGATTTCGAGGAGGGGAAGTTCATCGTGACGGCCACGGCGCAGGGGGTCATCAAGAAAACGGGGCTCATGGAATATTCCCGGCCGCGCGCGGGCGGCATCATCGCCATGGGGATGAACGAGGGGGACCGGTTGATCGCCACCGCGATCACCACGGGGCAGGAGGAGGTGTTCCTCTCCACCCGGCAGGGGATGTCGATCCGGTTCCACGAGGAGGACGTCCGGCCGATGGGGCGGGCGGCCGTCGGGGTGCGCGGCATCGATCTCGAGGAGGGGGACGTGGTCGTGGGGATGGACATCCTGCGGCCGCAGGGAACGATGCTCTGCGTCACCGGGAAAGGGTACGGGAAGCGGACGGCGGTGGAGGAGTACCGGAGCCAGGGCCGGGGCGGCAAGGGGGTGATCACCCTCAAGGTGACCGAAAAGACCGGGCCGGTGGGCGGCGTGTGCCAGGTGCTGGATACGGACGACGTGATGCTGGTCACCGACGGCGGCAAGATCATCCGCATGGCGGTGGCGGAGATCCGGGTGATCGGCCGGAACACCCAGGGCGTCCGCCTCATCGACCTGGCGGAGGACGAACGGGTCGCCTCGATCGCCCGGCTCGCGGAGAAGGAAGAGTGACGCATGGTCCACGGCGGGGCCGGGTGGGGCCGGCGTAGCGCTCCCCTGCTCTGCGCGTTCCTCCTCGCGGCGGCGTCGTGCGCGGACCCGGCGCAGGAACGGTACGAGCGGGCGGAAAAGGAGCTCCTCTCGCGGCGGATGGAAGCGGCCCTGTCGGATTTCCGCGCGATCGCGCGGGAGCACCCCCAATCGCGGTACGCTCCCGCCGCCTTGTTGCGCCAGGGGGACCTCTTCGGGTCGTACTACCGGAACTTCCCCGCGGCGCTGGAGGCGTACGGCTCCCTCGTGTTCAACTACCCGAGGGTGTCGGAGGTCCCGACGGCGCTGCTGCGAAGCGCGGAGATCCACCTGCTGCAATACATGGACGCGGCGGCGGCGGCGAACGACCTGGAACGGATCCGGAAGGAGTTCCGCCGGTTCGAGCGGATGGACGAGGCGCTCTTCCTCCTGGCGCAGGCGTACAACGCCGCGAGGGACATCGATCGGCAGATCGCGGTCCTCGCCGAGCTGATCGAGAGGCATCCCAAGTCGAACCGGGCGGCGGAGGGGCGGTGGATGCTGGCGTACGCCTTCCTGGGGCAGCGCCGGTATGCCGAGGCGGAACGGGAGTTCCGCAAGCTGCTCTTTCTGTCGGCGGACCGCCGTTCCGCGACCCAGGCCCGCTGGGGCGTGGCGCAGTCCCTCGAAGGGAGGGGGGACCTCCTGGAGGCGATCGCCCAGTACGAGGCGCTTCGGGGCGATTGGGACGACCCGGAGCACGTGGCGGGGAAGATCGACCGGTTGAAGGCCCGCCTGGGAAATCCGGGAGCGGGAAAGGGGAGGGGGAGCCGGTGAACGGGGGGCGGAAAGAGTCTGTCGCCGTCGTGGGAGCGGGATCGTGGGGCACCGCCTTCGCCGCCATGCTGGCGGAGCGCCACGACGACGTGGCCCTCTGGGCGCACGAGGCGGAGGTGTGCGACTCCCTTCGGCGATACCGCGAGAACCGCCCGTTCCTTCCGGGCGTTTCCGTGCCGGCGGCGGTCCGTCCGACGAACGATCTCGCCGCGGCGGTCGAGGGGAGGTCGGTGGTGGCGTTCGCGGTCCCTTCCCATCTCCTGCGCGGCATCGCGGACCGGGCGGCGGGCCACCTGTCCGGCGACGCATGCCTCGTCTCGTTGGCCAAGGGGGTGGAGAACGGGACCTTGCGGCGGATGACGGAGCTGCTTTCGGAGGCGTCGCCGTCCAATGCCTCCCGCGTGGGGGTCCTATCCGGCCCCACTTTTGCCCGGGAAGTGGCGGAGGGGAAGCCCACGGGGGCCACGGTGGCCTCGGCGGACCTTTCCGTCGCCCGTCGCCTGCAGCATGCCCTGTGCGGTTCCCGGTTCCGCCTCTACGCGGACGAGGACGTGGTCGGGATCGAGATCGGCGGCGCGCTGAAGAACGTGATGGCCATCGCCGCGGGGATCTGCGATGGGCTGGGTTTCGGCCACAACGCCCGGGCGCTCCTCATCTCCCGCGGGTTGGCGGAGATCACCCGCCTGGGGGTCCGTCTCGGGGCGGACCCGCGGACGTTCGCGGGGCTGTCCGGCATGGGGGACCTGGTGCTCACCTGCACCGGCGACCTCTCCCGCAACCGCACCGTGGGAATGCGCGTGGGCCGCGGGGAGCCGATCGGGGAGGTCCTGGGCGGGATGACGATGGTGGCGGAAGGGTATCGGACGGCGCGCTCGGCGGTGGAGCTGTCGCGCCGCACGGGCGTGCCCATGCCCATCTCCGAGCAGGTGTATCGCATCCTGCACGAGGGGAAGGACGCGCGGGAGGCGGTGACGGAACTGTTCGCCAGGGCGTTGAAGCGGGAGAAAGAGTAGGGCCATGGAAAAGGCGCAGGCCGCCCTCAAGGCGGAGATCAAGGAACTGTTGAAGCGGCGGAACGCCGTCCTGCTGGCGCACAACTACCAGCGGGACGAGGTGCAGGAGATCGCGGACATCACGGGGGATTCGCTGGGGCTTTCCCGGGAGGCGGCGAAGACGGAGGCCGACGTGATCGTCTTCTGCGGCGTCCACTTCATGGCGGAAAGCGCGTCGATCCTTTCTCCCGGCAAGACCGTCCTGCTCCCCCGGGAGGACGCGGGATGCCCGATGGCGGACATGATCACGCCTTCCGACCTCGCGGCGTACCGGAGCGGACACCCGAACGCCGTCGTTGTGACGTACGTCAACTCGTCGGCGGAGGTGAAGGCGCTCTCCGACGTCTGCTGCACGTCGGGGAACGCCGTGAACGTCGTCCGGTCGATTCCCGAGGGGAAGGAGATCTTCATGGTCCCCGACCGGAACCTGGCGCACTATGTCCGGAAAGTCTCCGGCCGGGCGCTCTCCTGGTGGGACGGATACTGTCCGACCCACGAACGATTGACCGTCGCGGCGGTGGTCAAGGCGAAGGAGGCGCACCCCGAGGCGCTCCTCATCGTCCATCCCGAATGCCCGCCGAAGGTGGTGGACCTGGCGGACGCGGTCCTCTCCACGTCGGGCATGCACGGCTTCTGCCGGCGCTCCTCGGCGAAGGAATTCATCGTGGGCACGGAGATGGGGATCCTGTACCGGTTGCGGAAGGAGAATCCCGGGAAACGGTTCCACATCGCCTCCCGGACGCTGATCTGCCCCAACATGAAACTCACCACTCTGGAGGACGTGCGGGACTCCCTCGCGTCGATGTCGCCGGTGATCCGGGTGCCGGAGGAGATCCGCCTCAGGGCGAAGGCGGCCCTCGACGCGATGCTCGCCGTCCCCCGCGACGCGGCGTGAGCCGCAGTCCGGACGCGACAGAGGACAGAGGGGGACATTCTTGTTCTTATTGGGGATGAAGGGAAAGAGTGTCCCCCGCCAGTGTGCGAGTGTGTCCCCCGCCAGCATCGCGACAGTGCCCCGCGTGAGAGTGTCCCCCCGGCGAAGCAGATGATCTCCCTCTCCTTCGAACACGTCACCCTTGCCCTCGCGAAGCGCGGGACGCCGCCGTGCGTTCAATGGATGCGCGTCCCGTCGGGCGCGCGCGCGTTTCTCGCGGCGCGGCTGTTCCGGCGCCTCGACCGGACGATCCTGTACCTGTGCCCCGATGCGAGGGAAGCGGAGGAATCGGCCCGTGAGCTGGCGGCGTACCTGGGCCCCGGCGACGTGTTGCCGTACCCTTCCGTCGAGGTGGAGCCGTACGAGCCGTCCTCCCCCTATCTTCCGGCGGTCCACGACCGGATGCGGGCGCTCCACCGGCTTCTCGCGGGGCCCCCCGCCGTCGTGGTGGCCCCCGTGGAGGCGGCGATCGGGAAAACCGTGCCCGCGGAGGTCTTCCTCGACGCGGTGGAAACGGTCGCCCCGGGGTTCCGGCTGGACATCGAGGCGTTCTCCGCGAAGCTCGTCGCGCTGGGCTACGCCCGCCTGCCCGCCGTGGCCGATCCGGGGGATTTCGCCGTGCGCGGCGGGATCCTCGACGTGTACAGCCCCGCGCATCTCTTCCCGGCGAGGCTGATCCTGGACGACGACGCGGTCGAATCGGTTCGGTGGTTCCACCCGCAGACGCAGCGGACGATCCCTGCGGGTGCGCGCGTCGAGGGGGAGCCGGGTTCGGAAGAGCGGCTGGTCGTCCTTCCGTGCTCCCAGGTGATCACCCGGGACGCGTTCCTCTCGGCCGCGGGAGCCGGCGGGAATGCGCCGTGGGCGGAAACGATCCGGCAGGGAATCCGCTTCCACGGAGCGGAGGCCTTGCTGCCGCGGCTCTACGGCTCCGCCGCGCCGGTGTTCTCCCATCTTCCCGAGGGATCCGCGGTGATCGCGGTGGACTCCGTCGCGTGCCTGTCCGCCGCCCGCGGCGCCTTCGCCGAGGCGGAGGAGAACTGGGCGCTGGCGGGGGAAGAAGCGGGTTACCCGGCGCCCGCGGAACTGGTCGCCCCGGAGGAGGAACTGGTCGCCGCGCTCTCGGGCGCGCCGCTCCTCGCCTTCGACGGGATCGAAGTCCCCCCTTTCCGGAGGAAGGACCTTCTGCGCGGCGATGCAGCCGTGGAGGGGAACGAGGACATCCGGCGCAGCACGGCGACCGCGTCCTCGGAAGGGCTCCTCTACCCCCTGGCCACTGAGGCGAGGGCCTGGTGGAAGCGGGGGGAGAAGCTCATCGTCACGTCCCTGTCCCCCTCCCAGGCGGACCGGATGGAGGATCTCCTCTCCCGGTACGCCCTTCCGCTGTCGAGGACCGACACGATCCGCGAGGCCGTCGGGCGGGACCGGGGAGTGTTCCTGTGCTGCTCGGAAGTGACGCGGGGGTTCCGCGCGCCGGAAGCGGGCGTCGCCGTGGTCACGGAGAGCGAGATCTTCGGAGAGAAGACCCGGGCGCGCCGCGCCCGCCGGGAGGCCGTCGCCGTTCCCGAGGAGTTCTCCCTGGCCGACCTGCGGGTGAACGATCCGGCGGTGCACGTGGACCACGGGATCGGGATCTACCGCGGGCTGCTGCGCCGCAAGGCGGCGGGAACGGAAGGGGATTTCCTCGTCCTCGAGTACGCCGGGGGCGACCGGCTCTTTGTCCCGGTGGAGAAGATGTCCCGGGTGCAGCGGTACGTGGCTTCCGAAGAGGGCGGCGCGGCGCGGCTTTCCCGGCTGGGGGGCACCGCGTGGCAGCGCGCCCGCCGGAAGGTGCGCGACGAGCTCCTGGCGATGGCTCAGGAGCTGATCGACCTGCAGGCGAAGCGGCAGGTCGCGGAGAAGCCGCCCGTCACGCCGCCGGACGCGTCTTTTCGGGAATTCGAGGCCGCCTTCCCCCACGAGGAGACGCCGGACCAGGAGGCGGCGATCCGCGCGGTGCTCGCGGACCTCTCCTCCGGGACGCCTATGGACCGCCTGGTGTGCGGCGACGTGGGATACGGGAAGACGGAGGTGGCGGTGCGGGCCGCCTTCAAGGTCGTCATGGAAGGGCGGCAGGCGGCGATCCTCGTCCCTACCACGGTCCTGGCGGAGCAGCACCACCAGACCTTCTCCCGCCGCCTCGCCGGCTACCCCGTCCGGGTGGAGAACCTCTCCCGCTTCCGGGCGCGGAAGGAGCAATCCGAGGTGGTGAAGGGGCTGGCGAAGGGAACGGTGGACATCGTCATCGGGACGCACCGGCTGCTCCAGAAAGACGTGAAATTCCATGACCTCGGTCTTGCGGTGATCGACGAGGAGCAGCGGTTCGGCGTGGCCGACAAGGAGAAGCTGAAAAAGCTGCGCGCCTCGGTGGACGTCCTGACCCTCTCGGCGACCCCGATCCCCCGCACCCTCCATATGGCGTTCTCCGGCCTGCGGGATGTGAGCCTCATCGCCACGCCGCCGGAGGACCGGCTGTCCATCCGGACCTTCGTCGTCCCGTTTTCCGGGGAGACGATCCGGGAGGCGGTGGAGCGGGAGATCCGGCGGGGGGGACAGGTTTTCTTCGTGCACAACCGCGTGCAAACGCTGCCGGCGATGGAGCGGTACCTGCGGGAGCTCCTGCCCGACGCCCGGATCGCGGTGGGCCACGGGCAGATGGAAGAGGAGGGGCTCTCCCGGGCGATGGACGACTTCGCGGCGCGGCGCGCCGACATCCTCCTGTGCACCGCGATCATCGAGGCGGGGCTGGACCTGCCGAACGCGAACACCATCCTGGTCAACCACGCCCACCGGTTCGGACTGGCGCAGCTGTATCAGCTCCGGGGACGCGTCGGGAGGGACCGGCACCGCGCGTACGCCTACTTCCTCGTTCCGAAGGACGTGGGCCTCACGAAGGACGCCGCGAAGCGGCTGGCCGTCCTCGAGGAGCTCACGGAGCTCGGTTCGGGGTTTCGGATCGCGTCCCACGACCTGGAGATCCGGGGCGCGGGGAACCTGCTGGGGAAGGACCAGTCCGGGCAGATCCACCAGGTGGGTTACGAACTGTACACACAGCTGCTCGCCGAGGCGATCGCCGAAATCTCTGGGAAGGCGGCGGCCCAGGAAGAGGAGCCGGAGCTGGACCTGCGGATTCCCGCTTTTCTTCCCGACGATTACATCCCGGAGGCCGGGGTGCGCCTCGAGTTCTACCGGAAGCTTTCCCTGTCGAAGACCGTGGATGCGGCGGACGAGATCGAGATGGAGCTGCTGGACCGTTTCGGCCGGCTCCCCCAACCGGCCCGTGCCCTGTGCGACCTCGCGCGGCTGCGCGCCTCGATGCGGGCGGCGGGAGTGGCGGAGTTGAAGCGCGGAGACGGAATGCTGTTCCTCTCCCTTTCCTCCCATTCGTCCTTCGACCGGGGTAAACTGGTCCAATGGGTGACGAAGGAACGGAAATCGTTCTCCTTTCTGCGTGGAGAGATCCTGTCGATGCGGTTGCCCGGAGAGGGACCCCCGGAGGTCCTGTCGGCGGCCAAAAACCTGTTGAACCGCTTCGATACGGGCGGTAGCATATGAGCTCTACTGGCGGCGTCCCATCGACATTCCCGGAGCAAGGAGAAGCGTGCAATGCGTAAGATGCTGATTTTCAGCATGATTTGCGCTGTCGTCGCGGCGGCTTGCGGCGAGGTTCCGGGAAAGGGAACACAGGGAAAGGTTCTCGCCACGGTCGACGGCGAGGCCATCACCGAGGCGACGCTTCTCAAGGAAGTGGAAGGGCTGCCTCCGTACGTGCGGCCGATCCTCGAAACACCCGCGGGGCGCGCGCGGTTCCTGGAAAGCGTCATCACCCGGGACCTGCTGATGCGGGAGGCGTTGCGCCGCGGGATCGACCGCCGCCCCGACGTGGCCAACCAGCTTTCGATGAAGCGCAAGTCGATCCTTCTCGAGGCGCTTCTGCGGGAAGTGGCTTCGAAGGCGCCGGGACTGTCCGACGAGGCGCTTCGCCGGATTTACGATTCTTCCCCGGAACAGTACCGGATCGGAGAACGTGTGAAGGTGAGCCACATGCTCTTCCGCGACAGGGGCAGGGCGGCGGAGATGCTCCGGCGCGCGAAGTCGGGCGAGCCGTTCGAGGAGCTGATGAAGGAACTCGCCGGCCGCGACGGCGAGGTCGCCGCGGACTTGGGGGATATCGAACGCGGGAACTTCGTCAAGGAGTTCGAGACGGCCGCCTTCGCGGCGGCGCCAGGCGAAGTGACGGGTCCCGTGAAGACGACCTACGGATACCACGTGATCAAGGTGTACGCGAAAAGGCCCGCCGGCATCCGCAGCTTCGAGGAGGTCAAGCCGCAGCTTCTCGCGGAGCAGCGGGAAATCGCGCAGCGGGAGGCGTTCGAAACGCTGGTCGCCGGCCTGCGGAAATCTTCCGACGTCCGCATCCTGGCCGATCCGGAAGTCGCCGGCGGCGCCAAGGTTCCGCTCCCCGCCGGGAAGACGCGCCCCGCGGCGAGGGAAGGGAAATCGGACGCGCCGGCGTCCCCGGTTTCCGGGAGATGACCCCGGCCGGATGCATCGACGCGTAAACGAATGGAGAGAATGAGCCGTTTCGCCGCGGCCGGGGCCACGCTGGTCGCCGCGCTCGCCGCGTTGCTTTGGTCCTGCTCCCGGGAGCCGTCAGGGCGGTCCGACGCCGAGATCGTGGTCGCCGAGGTGGACAACACCCCCATCGTTCTCCGGGACGTGAAGAGCGAGATCCTCTCGATGCGCGGTTACTCGCCGACCCTGGAAGCGCGGGGGGCGGGCCGGGCCGAGGTGACCGAGGCGATCCGCCTGCTGGTCGAGCGGTCCATCGTGTTGCGGGAGGGGAGCCGCCGGGGGGTCGCGGTTTCCTTCGCCGCCCTCGAGGAGGAAGTGATGCGGTACCGCATCGACTACCCCTCGGGAGGGTTGGAAAAGGCGCTGCTCCTGGTGGGGATAAGCGCGGAGGAGTGGCGGGAGCGGTTGAGGCGCTCCCTCCTGTACAGGAAATCCGCCGACGCCATCGCATCGTCCCTCGTTTCGGTGACTCCCCAGGAAGTTGCGGAGGCGTACCGGAAGGAGCGGAAGCCGGCGGACCGTCCGGAGCGGATCCACGTGCGGCAGTACCTCTTCGAATCCGCTTCGCCGGCCGCCGCCGCCCGGGAGAAGCTTCTCCGGGACGGGGCTCTCGACGGGAACGGCGGGCCCGCCGAAATCGGGGTGGACTTGGGCTACTTTTCCAGGGAGGAACTTCCGCCGGAGCTTCCCCGGGAACTTTTCCGCCTGGAGGATGGCGGCGTGAGCGAACCGGTCTCCCTGGAAGGGTCGGTGAGCCTCTTCCGGGTCGAAGGGAGGGAACCGGGCCGCCCCCAGACGTTCGAGTCCGAGGAGGAGCGGATCCGGGAGTCGCTTCTCTCCGCGCGGCGGGAGGCGGCGATCCGCCAGTGGCTCGCCCAGGCCACCGCGAAGGCGACCGTCAGGATCCGGTCGGACCTCCTGGAAAAACTGGTCGAGGGAAAACCGTGAACAGGTTGAGGATCGCACGATCGATGGGAATCGGAATCGCGCTGCTCCTGTGCGCCGCGCCGGCGCATCCCCGCGTGATCGACGGCGTCGTCGCGCTGGTGAACGAGGAACCGATCACTTTCTCCGAGGTGCGGGAGGAGGTGGCGGAAGGGATGGGGGTCCCGGTGGGCGACGCGGACGCTTTCCTTCGGGAAGAACGCGATCCGGGCACGGTATTGCGGTGGATCCGGGGGCTGGTCGAATCGGCCCTGATCCGGATGGAGCTGACGAAAAAGGGGCAGGCGGTTTCCGAGGCGGATATCGACCGGGCGGTGGGGTCGGTCCGGAAGGCGAACGGGGTGGACGAGAAGCAGTTCTCCGAGATCCTCGCCCGGGAGGGGATCACCCTGTCCGCGTACCGCCGCCGGATCCGTTGGCAGATCGAGCGGGGCGCGATCGTCCGGGCGCGGAAGTTCAAAGAGGTGAGCGTGACGGAGGACGAGGTGCGGGATTATTTCCGGGAGAACTCGGAACGGTTCCTCGTGGACGCGCAGGTCCGGCTGGAAACGATGTTCTTCCCCCTGTCCTCCGCAGGCGCGGCGGCGGATACCATGGCCCGCGCCCGGTTCGCGGCGCAGCAGGCGTCCGACGCCGTCCGGTCCGGAAAGACGCTCGCCGAAGCGCTTGAAATCGTCCACGGGACGTTTTCGGGCGCCCGGCTTTTCTCCGGGGATTTCCTCCCGGCGGAGGACCTTCTCCCGGAGGTGCAGCGCGAGGCCGGCCGGCTTCGGACGGGAGAAGTTTCCCCGCCCTTTTTCACGGAGGCGGGCATGTACATCGTCCGCGTCCTCGAGCGGCGCGGCGGGAAGCTTGGGGAGTTCGCGGTGGTGAAAGACTCCCTGACCGAGGAGCTGACCGACCGCCGCAGCGAGAAGGCGTTCGCCGACATCATCGAGGAACTCAAGAAGTCGGCCTCCATCGACGTTCGGCTCTGACGCCCCGGGCCCGGCGCCGCCCGCCATGCTTCCGAGAATCGCCATCACGATGGGAGACCCCGCGGGGATCGGGCCGGAGATCGTCGTCCTGGCCCACCGGCGGAGAGAGCTCTTCTCCTGGTGCCTTCCCGTGGTGTACGGAGATCCGGCGATCCTCCGGCGCGCCTCGCAGGCGGTGGGCGGCCCCTCTCCGGAGATCACGGGCGAGGAGGACATCGGCCCCGGTCGGATCGCGGTGGCCGCCCGGTCCCTCCTCGATCCGAAAGAGGTCCCCTTCGGCCGTCCGTCCCTCCAAGGTTCCGCCGCGATGGCGGGGTACATCCGGTCCGCGGCGGAGGACGTCCTGTCGGGGAAAGCCGCGGGCGTGGTCACCTGCCCCGTTACGAAGGAAGGTTTGAAGGCCGCGGGGATCCCCTTCCCGGGCCACACGGAGTACCTGGCCCACCTGTGCGGGACCCCCGACGTGGTGATGATGCTGGCGGGCGACCGGCTCCGGGTGGCCCTTGCGACGATCCACGTGGCGTTGCGGCGCGCCCTGGAACTTCTTTCCCCCGCCCTCATCGAAAAGACCGTGAAGATCACGGACGCTTTTTTCCGGCGGCACATGGGGACGCCGGCCCCCCGGATCGCCGTCGCCGGCGTCAATCCCCATGCGGGCGAGGGGGGGATGTTCGGCGACGAGGAATCCCGGCTGGTGGCGCCCGCGGTCGCCGCCTGCCGGGCGGCGGGGATCGACGCCTCGGGGCCGTATCCTCCCGACACGGTTTTTTACCGGGCGTACCGCGGGGCGTTCGACGTGGTCGTCGCCATGACCCACGACCATGGGTTGATCCCGCTGAAGATGGTCCATTTCGAAGACGGGGTGAACGTGACGATGGGGCTCCCCATCGTACGGACCTCCGTGGACCACGGCACCGCGTACGACATCGCCGGGAAGGGGACGGCGGACCCGGCGAGCCTCCTGGCCGCCGTGCGGATGGCCGCGGGGATGGCCCGCCCCGGCGGGGGACGAGCGAAGGCGGTGTAGCCGTGGCGCTTGACCGGATCGTCGTGCGCGGCGCGCGCGAGCACAATCTCAAGAACATCGACGTGGAGATCCCCCGGGACCGGCTCGTGGTCGTCACGGGGGTTTCCGGATCGGGGAAGTCGTCGCTGGCGTTCGACACGATCTACGCGGAGGGGCAGCGCCGGTACGTCGAGTCGCTCTCCGCCTACGCCCGGCAATTCCTCGAGCAGATGGAGAAGCCCGACGTCGACGTGATCGAGGGACTCTCCCCCGCCATCTCGATCGAGCAGAAATCGGTCGGCAAGAACCCCCGGTCCACCG
>JAJZRM010000447.1 GCA_021802685.1 Deltaproteobacteria bacterium
GAAAAGACTGTTGCAGATATAGTCTTGATTAGATGACGGTCCGCTGACGTGCTACGCCGTGTCAAGTATCGTTTTTGGAAATTGCGGCAAGATCGATGAAGCTGTCCTTCAGGTCATGGAAGTGTACGCCCATCTGATATATCTGGTAGAAGAAGGACAGGTTATGGATTCGCTGGCGGATGCCGGTTGCCGAATGTACAAGAGAACGGGTCGATAAAAGATGGCACCCCGAGTCCGGACCGGGTCAGAGGGGTGAGGTGACTGCGGGAGAGCGATGAGTCTCTACGCGCTTGAGAACATGCGGCCGAACGTGGCTGATGGGACGTTCGTCAGTCCAGCTGCGCACGTCATAGGGGACGTTCATATCGGGACCGGCTGCTGGATAGGCCCGGGAGCGGTGATCAGAGTCGATTTCAGCCCGATTCTGATCGGCGATTATACAGCGATCGAGTAGAACTGCGTCGTCCACTCGCAGCCGAATATCGAATGCCGGATTGGTGATTTCGTAACGATCGGCCACGGCGCGATCATCCACGCCGCCTTGATCGACGACTATGCGACCATCGGGATGGGGTCCGTGATTGGCATGGATTCGCGGGTCGGTCTCTGGGCCATCGTCGGGGAGGGATCTGTCGTGAAATCCCGGCAAGCGATTGCACCGGAGACGATCGTCGCCGGAGTTCCTGCCCGGTTCATCCGGAACCTGGACGAGGAACGTAAGGCATTCTGGCGGGACGGCAAGCAAATGTACCGGGTTTTGGCCCGAAGGTACCTCGAGGGTTTTCGACCTCTCTGAGCCGCCGCGAGGGCGTCCGCTTCGCCTGCGAGGAGATGACGAGCATCAAGATGGTGATGATCAGGCCATAGTCCAGCTCCACGGCTCGGGGAGCCACTCGAAGCCGCCGCCCTTCGAGGTCCGCACGTGGCCGATCCCGGGGAACGGCAGGTGATACCCAAGGACCCGCAACCCTTCCGCGGCCGCCCGGTCGAAGATCTTGCGCCGCGTCTCCGCCGCCAACTTCGGGTCCGAGTCGAAGGCGGAGGTCCACTCGGGGTGGGCGAACATCAGGACGTGGTGGTGGACCGTGTCGGCCGCGTTCAGCAGCGCCTCCTTGCCGGAAGAGACGAGCAGCGCGATATGTCCCGGGGTGTGGCCGGGAGCGCTCAGGACTTCCATCCCGGGGAGGATCTTCTGCCCCGCCGACACCGGGGCCAGGCGGTCCTTGATGGCTCCGAGGTACCGCTTCGCGTTGGCGGCGAAGACCTTCTTGTTCTCGTCGGGGATCCGCAGTTTCGACATGTCCGGGGCGGGCCCCGTCCAGTAGTCGATTTCGGTCTTCGAAGCGAAGTACGCGGCGTTGGGGAAGACGGGCTTTCCGGCGGCGTCGAGCAGCCCTCCGAAATGGTCTCCGTGGGCGTGGCTGATCACCACGGCCGTCACCTGCTCGGGACGGACCCCCGAGGCGGCAAGGCGCTCCGGCATCTTCCCGAGGGTGGGGCCGAAGAGGTTTCCCGCGCCGGTATCGACGAGCACGAGTTCACCGCCGATCTTGAGAAGCAGGGTGTTCACCTCCAGGTTGAGCCGGTCCGTGGGGAGGAAGGCGGACCGCAGCATCCCTTCCAGATCCTCCTTCGATGCCTCTGGAGCCCAGGTCGGCTGGATCGGCTTGAAGCTCAAGCCCCCGTCGCTGATCACGACCGCCTCGATCTCCCCGATCACAAACCGGTAGTACCCGCCCGCCTGCCGACCCTTCAGTGTGGGGGCGGCGGCCACCGCTTCCGGGGCGCCGCTCCAGGGGAGCGCCGCCATGATCCCGGCGGCCCCGGCGATTTTCAGCACGTCGCGCCGCGTAAACGTTGCCTTGCCGATCCGTTCGTCCTTCCACACGGTCTTCATCTCCTTCGTCCCCTTTCCTGCGATCGATATGTTTCCCGGGATCCCGCCGATTCCTTTTTCCTAAGATGGCCCGCACCCGTTTTCGGCTGCGTCCGCCGGGAAGATTCCCAAGCAGGTGCCGGCATGCCCCCAATGCCTCCGGCATCGAGAGGAGCATTTCCCGCCAGGTCGGGGCTTGAATGTTCTTTCAAATGATCTTATAATCGGTATCAAGTGATACCAACGTGGAAGAGGGAGACATGATCACCGCCAGGAAAATCGCCGATGTCATGGGGCTGAGGGGCACGGTCCGCTCGTTGGGCGAACTGACCGCGATCGTTTCCCACGGTCTTCCCAAGTCCGCCTTGCGC
The DNA here is from genome assembly GCA_021802685.1 of Deltaproteobacteria bacterium. GTDB lineage: Bacteria > Desulfobacterota > Deferrimicrobia > Deferrimicrobiales > Deferrimicrobiaceae > UBA2219. Next base: position 2,248 of record JAJZRM010000447.1, read on the forward strand.
TATTGCGTGGTGCGGGTCGTGAGCGACCCGAGAGAGCGCCGGGAGGTCATGTGCCGCATCGTTCCTGCGGCCACCTACAAGCGCCGGAAGCAACATCTCCGGCCGGAGGAGAGCGAACGGACCGAGCGTCTCGCGCGCGTCATCGCCACGGCGGAACATGTCTGGGGCGACGCGGGAGCGGCTAGGCGGTTCATGACGGCCGCGCACCCCGAGTTGAACGGAAAGACCCCGCTGGAGACTTCCTACGCCGAGTTGGGAGCGCGTCAGGTAG
>JAJZRM010000026.1 GCA_021802685.1 Deltaproteobacteria bacterium
GGCGCTTGTGGACCGCGTCGTAGATGCGCCCGATGTACTGTCCCGTGATCCCCAGGGCGAAGAACAGGCCCCCCATGAAGAAGAACAGGACGGCGAACAGGGTGAAGATGCCCTCCGCGCCCCAGGCGGGTCCGTACAAGACCCGCATCACGGCGAGGAGGACGCCGAAGGCCACTCCCAGAACCGCCATCCCCGTCCCGACGTACATCAGCACGCGGAGGGGGAATTCGGAGAAGGAGGTGAGCAGGTCGAACTGCAGGTTCAGGAGCTTCCAAAGGTTGTAGTTGGACGCCCCCGCGTGCCGCTCCTCGTGTCCCACCGGGATTTCGGTCATCCGCTTGGCGTACAACGTCGCCAGGGCGGGAATGAAGGTGGAGTACTCCTGGCTTTCCACCATCCGGTCCACCACCTCGCGCCGGTACGCCCGCAGCATGCATCCCCAGTCGTTCATGCGGATCCCGGTGATCCTCCGCGTCATCGCGTTCACGATCCGGGACGGGAACCTCCGCAGGACGGAGTCCTTCCGCATCTCCCGCACCGTGCCCACGACCTCGTAATTCCCCTCCGACATCGTGCGCACGAGGGCGGGGATATCCTCCGGCGGATTCTGGAGGTCCGCGTCGATCGTCACGACGATGTCCCCCCGCACCACGGAGAAGCCCGACATGATCGCGGAATGCTGCCCGTAGTTCCGCGTGAGTTCCAGCACGCGGACGCCTTCCCGGCCCACGAGCCCCTTGAGGACATCGAGGGACCCGTCCCGGCTGCCGTCGTCGACGAAGACGATCTCGTACTTCCTGCCGGTCTTCCGCAGCGCCGGCTCGAGCCGGTCCATGAGCGGGACGAGGTTCCCTTCCTCGTTGTATACGGGAACGACGACCGAGATCACCTCGCCGCCTCCGAAACGATTTCCCGGACCGCCTCGCAGACGTAATCGACGTCGTCGAGGGACATCCCGGGGAACAGCGGCAGCGAGAGGATCCGTTTCCCCGCCCGTTCGGTCTGCGGCAGGTCCCCCTCCTTCGCGCCGAACCGCTCCCGCACGAAGGAAAGGAGGTGGCACGGCGGAAAGTGGAGCCCGGCGCCGACGTTGCGTTCCGCGAGGGCGGCGATCATTTCATCCCTCTCCACCCGCGCCGACTTGACGATGAACAGGTGACGGGAATGGACGTGGGGGTACGGAGGCTCCTCCGGCAGGTCGATCCCGGCGACGCCGCGCAGCCCCGCCAGGTACCGCTTCGCCAGCTCGGCGCGCCGGCCGTTGAGCGCCGCGAGCTTGCCCATCTGGACGACGCCCACCGCCGCATGAAGGTCGGTGAGGTTGTACTTGTATCCAGGTTCCCGGATGTCGTAGTGGGGGGTTCCGCCTTTCCCGTACCGCTTCCATGCGTCCCGCTCGATGCCGTGGAAACGGAGCGATCGAAGGCGCGCGGCGAGATCGTCGTCGTAACAGGTGACCATTCCTCCCTCGCCGGTCGTTATGTTCTTGATCGGATGGAAGGAGAAGACGGCGATGTTCCCCGGTTTCCCGGGCGACGGCGGGCCGCCGGCGGGGATCCCCTTGTAGGACGCGCCGATCGCGTGCGCCGCATCCTCGATGACGGGCACCCCCGCGCGGTCGGCCGCGGCGCGGATCGGGTCGAGGTCCGCAGGCGCGCCCGCGAAGTGCACGGGGATCACCGCCTTCGTCCTCGGGGTGATCTTCGCCGCGAGATCGCCGGGCACGACCTGGAGCGTGCCGTAGTCGCATTCGGCGAAAACGGGCGCGGCCCCCCGGAGAGCGACCTGGTTCACGGTGGAGGCGAACGTCATGGAAGGCGTGACCACCTCGTCCCCGGGGCCGATTCCGAGGGCGGCCAGGACGATGTGGAGCCCCGCGGTGGCGGACGCCACGGCGACGGCGTGCGGGGCTCCCGTGGCACCGCGGAAGACCCGTTCCAACTCCTGCACCTTCGGCCCGCTCGTGATCCATCCCGACCGGAGGCACGCCACGACAGCGGCCTCTTCCTCGGCGCCGAGCGCGGGGCGGGAGAGAGGCAGGAAATCGGGGCGGATTTTCATGGGTTCGTCCGGACCTCGCGCGGGATATCCGGTCGGAGTCAGAACCGGTTCACGATGAGGATACCTTCATCGGTGCGGTAGAGCAACCGGTGGCCCGGGAACTTCTTCAGGATCAGCGGCATCTTGTCGCGATGGAACACGCAGAATACGCGCCGGCCGGAATTCCACAGCGCCAGGAACGCCCGGTCGTCGAGGAAATACTTTTCCCGGTCCGGCGCCCTTTCCGCCCCGAACTCGAGCTCCCCCGCCTCATTCACCTGCACGGTTCGCCGCTTCGTGTAGAAGGGGATCCCGTGCCGGTACGTCCCGTACTGTGCGACGACGTCCCCTTCGCGGATCGATGCGTTCAGCACGGAGGAAAGGTTCTTGACGGATTTGTAGCTATCCAGGTAGTCGCCCGCCGGCCGATTCAGTGAAGTGAGGAACAGCGCGAGGAGAAGGAACGACAGGAAGACGACCCGTTCGGCCCCCAGGCGGCGGACGAACAGGGGGATCGCGCCCCACAGGAGGATCAGGACCGCCGGAAGGGCCGCCTGCGGCAGCCATGCGTCCATTTCCACCTTGTGCTTCGATAAGGGCGGAAAGAACAGGACCGCCGCGGCCAGCAGGACCGCGAGGGCCAGGGGGAACCGGCAGCGGACGGCGCCGTCCTCCCGGTCGACCCACATTTCCAGCGCGCGGCCGAAGAGCACCGCCAGCGGCGGGAAGATCGGCGCGGCGTAGGTGACCAGCTTGGAACTTGAGAAGGAGAAGAACAGCAGGATGAACAGCGCCCAGCAGTACAGGAACCGCCGGTCGTCCCGGGCGAACCATTCGTCCGTCGCGCCCCTCACCGCCATCGCCGCTCGGCGGGCGAACGCCAGCCAAGGCAGCATCCCCCCGATGAGGATCGGCAGGAAGAACCAGAACGGCTCGTAATGATGATGGATCTTCGTCGTGAACCGCAGGAACTGTTCATGGATGAAGAAAAACCAGAGAAAATCCGGGTTCGCCCGCTGGACCAGGACCATCCACGGAACGGCGATGACGGCGAAAACGGCGAATCCCGCCAGGGAAAAGGCACTCCCGATCTCCCTCGCCCGCCCCGCGACCAGCATCCACAACAGCAGGATCGCGGCGGGGAACACGCATCCGACCAGTCCCTTCGTGAGGAAAGCCAGCGCCGCCCCCGCGTAGGACAGGTAGAGGAACCACCGGCTCCTCCGCTTTCCCGAAAGGTGCAACCAGGCGGGGAACACGGCGAGGATCAGCGTCACGGCAAGGGTCGCGTCCAGCGTGTTGATCCGGCCGATGACGTAGTAGTACAGCGACGTGGAGAGCACCATCGCGGAGAACAGGCCGGTCCTGGGGCCCGCCATGGCCGCCCCCATCCAGTACGTGAGCATCACGCAGATAACGGAAACGGCGGCGGTGAAAGCCCTCGCCCCGAACTCCGTCTCCCCGAACAACGAGAGCGAGAGGGCGTTCCCCCAGTAGAAAAGCGGGGGCTTCTCCAGGTACGCGACGCCGTTCAAATACGGGGTGACGTAGTCGCCCCGGAGGCGCATTTCGCGGGGGATCTCGGCATATCGCCCCTCGTCGGGCTCGAGGAGGGGAATCGTTCCCAGCGCGGAAAAGTAAGTGATCCCGGCGGCCAGGAAGAACAGGAGAACGGAACGACGGTTCAAGCGGCGCCCCGAAAGCGCCGGGATCTTTCCCATTACGCGATTATACTTCACCGATCCCGGCTTGGAGGTCTGGTATAATCAGCGGCATCGCACCGAACCCGGATCGAAGAAGGAGGATGCCATGCGCCGTTTCTTCGCGACCGCCCTGGTCCTCGCCGCCGCATCGGGAATCCCGTTTTCCTTCATCCCCTCCGCGACGGCGGCCGGGAAGGCTCCGGCCGCTCCCACCGGGGTGACGATCCCGAAAGGGTACCGCAACTGGGAAGTCGTCGCCCCCTCCCAACGCGACGACAAGGACGAGATCCGCGTCATCCTGGGGAACAACATCGCGATGAAGGCGTACCGGGCGAAGACGCTTCCCTTCCCGGACGGCGCCATCCTGGCCAAGCTGGCGTGGAAGCGGGTCAAATCGACGGAATTCGACAACACGTTCGTTCCGGGCGAGCCGCCGCGGATCGAGTTCATGGTGAAGAACGCGAAGAAGTACGCCTCCACCGGGGGTTGGGGGTTCGGGCGGTTCGTCAACGGCAAACCCGCCAACGAAACCGAGCACGCCACCTGCTTCCCCTGCCACCAGGCCAACGTCAAGAACCACGACTTCGTCTTCACGCGGTACGCACCGTAAAGGCGGGCGCAGGAATTGGATTTCCATGTGACCCCTCTTCGCAGCGGTTCTTCGGGGAACCTCACGCTTCTCTCGCACGCGGGGACGATCCTGCTGGTCGACGCGGGGCTCCCCTCCCAGCGGGGGCTTTCGGCGGCCCTGGCGGAGGCGGGGTACAGATGGGATGACGTGGACGCCGTCCTGGTGTCCCACCTGCACAGCGACCACGTCAATCATTCCGCCGTCGCCTGCTGCGCGAGGCACGATGTTCCGATCCATCTGCACCTGGGGAACCTCGACGGGTTCGCGCGCACGATCGCGCCCCGCTCCCCCGCCCGCGGGCCCGTACGGGCCTTCGAAGACGGCGAGACGTTCTTCATCGGTGGGATCGCGGTCCGGCCGTTCCGGGTCCCCCACGATGCGCGGGGGGTCACGTGCGGGTTTTCCTTCACGGCTGCGGCCGGGGAGCGGGACGTCCGCGTATCGATGGCCACCGACCTGGGCGGGAACGAAAACGGGCTGTTCGAGGAGTTCCTCGAAAGCGACCTGATCCTGATCGAGGCGAACTACGACGAGGAGATGCTGCACCGCAGCCGCCGGCACGACAAGGCCCGGGTGGGGTCGAACGTCGGCCACTTCTCCAACGCCCAGGCGGGGAAATTCCTGGTGAGGGTCCTGCAGGAGAGCCGGAAAACCCCTTCGGCCGTCATCCTGTGCCACCTGAGCGCGGACCACAACACGCCGGAACTTGCCCGCGGCACGGTGCGGGAGATCCTCGCCGCCCACCGGTTCGACGGGATCCCGGTCCACGCCGCCCGGCGCGACGCTCCGATGCGGAAGTTCAGCGTCTAAATGCTTCAATTCATAAATACGGTAGCGTTCGAGCGCCGCTGAATACCGGGATCGGCGCGGCCGTCAAATATCCATGCTGAAAATCAACGGGGGGATTTCCATGCGCAAGACCGTCTGCCTCGCACTGATCGCCGCCCTCATCCTGCCGACCCTCACGGGGTGCGCCACGACGAACCGGGGAGCACGGGAGCACCGGGGGGCCGTCGTCGGCGCCGGAGCGGGCGCGGTGGGCGGGGCGGTGATCGGGGGCCTGGTGGGCGGCAGGCGGGGGGCGGTGGTCGGGGGCCTGCTGGGCGCCCTTACGGGCGGGATCGTGGGCAATTACCACGACCAGAAGGAGAAGGACCTCGCGGAGACGCGGCGCGCGCACGCCGAATACGACTCGGTCCGGGGGACGCGGGTGAAGATCGAGCGGGTGCGGCCCACGCCGGCCGTCGTGGCCCCCGGCGAAACCGTCGAGATCCAGATGACGTACGCCGTCCTCACCCCGCGGGAGGACATGATGGTCCCCGTGCGGGAAACCCGCGAGATCCTCTTCAACGGCAACCGGGTGGGCGAGGCCTCGGTCGACATCGAACGCGAGGGCGGCACCTGGCGATCCGTCGTTCCCATCACGCTTCCGCGGGACGCCCGCCCGGGAAGCTACCGCGTCGTCGCCTCCGTCGAAAGCCGCGGAGGCGGGAAGGACGTCGAGGAGATCACGTTCCGGGTGCGGTAACGGGCGGCGGACGATGAAGACCTTCCTTCGGAAGAACGACATCGAGCTGCTCGTCGGCGCGCGCCACTGGGACCCTTTCTCCGTCCTGGGTCCCCACATCGTCAAGGGAAAAGACGGCCCGTTCGTGTCCGTGCGGGTGATCCATCCCCGGGCGCAGAACGTCCACCTGCTGCGCGAGGACGGCGGCGCCGTGCGCCGGACCGCGATGACGCGCATCCATCCCGGCGGCGTGTTCGAAGCGCAGTTCCCCGGGGATGCGGAGATCTTTCCGTACCGCCTCGAATTCGCCGCCGCCGGCGGGTACCGGTGGGAGCAGCACGATCCGTACGCGTTCGGCCTGGTCCTCACCGATTTCGACATCCACCTGCTGGCGGAGGGAAGCCACCTCGACCAGTACGAGAAGCTGGGGAGCCACGGGATCACGCTCGGCGGCGTCCGGGGAACCGCCTTCGCCGTCTGGGCGCCCAACGCGGAGCGCGTGTCGGTGGTGTGCAACGCGAACCATTGGGACGGCCGGGTGCACCCGATGCGCAGCCGCGGGGAATCGGGCGTCTGGGAGATCTTCCTCCCCGGAGTGGCGGACGAGGAGGTCTACAAGTACGAGATCCGCTCCCGGGGCACCGGGGAAATCCTCCTCAAGAGCGATCCCTTCGGCTTGCGGTTCGAGAAGCCGCCCCGCACGGGGACCATCGTGTGCGCGATCGACGGGTATTCGTGGGGAGACGCCGCATGGATGTCGGAGCGCGCCCGGCGCAGCGTCCTCGACGGCCCGTTCTCCGTCTACGAGGTCCACCTCGGCTCCTGGAAGAAGAAGGAAGGGGAAGGCGGACCGTACCTGTCGTACCGGGAGATGGCGGACGGTCTCGTGCCGTACGTGCGGGAGATGGGGTACACCCACATCGAGCTCCTCCCGGTGGCCGAGCACCCCTTCGACGGCTCGTGGGGATACCAGGTGCTGGGGTATTTCGCACCCACGTCCCGGTTCGGCCGACCGGAGGAATTCATGGAATTCGTCGACCGGTGCCACCAGGCCGGGATCGGCGTGATCCTCGACTGGGTGCCGGCGCACTTCCCCCGGGACGCCCACGGCCTCGCGCGGTTCGACGGGACCCACCTCTACGAGCACGCGGATCCGCGGCTGGGGGAACACCGCGACTGGGGGACCCTCATCTTCAACTTCGGGCGGCGGGAGGTGGCGAATTTCCTGCTTTCCAACGCCCTGTTCTGGCTGGACAAGTACCACATCGACGGCCTTCGGGTGGACGCCGTGGCGTCGATGCTCTACCTCGATTACTCCCGCCGGTCCGGGGAGTGGGTCCCCAACGTCCACGGAGGGAGGGAGAACCTCGAGGCGATCGCCTTCCTCAAGCGGATGAACGAGGCGGTCCACGCCCGGTATCCCGGGGCGGTCACGATCGCGGAGGAGTCCACCGCATGGCCCGCCGTCTCCCGTCCCGTGTACCTCGGCGGGTTGGGGTTCACGTTGAAATGGAACATGGGATGGATGCACGACATGCTGCTGTTCTTCGAAAAGGAGCCCATCCACCGGAGATACCACTTCGGCCAGCTCACCTTCGCGCTCCTGTACGCCTTCCACGAAAACTTCGTCCTCCCCCTGTCCCACGACGAGGTGGTGCACCTGAAGCGTTCGCTGCTCGACAAGATGCCCGGGGACCTGTGGCAGAGGTTCGCCAACCTGCGCCTGCTGTACGCCTACATGTTCGCCCACCCCGGGAAGAAGCTCCTGTTCATGGGAGGGGAGTTCGCGCAGTGGGACGAATGGGACCACGACCGGTCCCTCCAATGGGACCTCCTGCAATGGGACACCCACCAGGGCGTGCAGCGGTTCCTCCGCGAGATGAACCGCGTCTACCGGGAAAGCCCGGCGCTCCACGAGGTGGATTTCCGCCCCGAAGGATTCGAGTGGATCGATTTTCGGGACGCGGACAACAGCGTCGTCTCTTTCCTGCGCCGGGGGAAGAACCCGGAAGACTGCATGGTCTGCGTCTTCAACTTCACCCCCGTTCCGAGGGAGGCGTACCGCCTCGGCGTTCCGTATCCCGGGCGGTACATCGAGGCGGTGAACAGCGACGGCGCCTTCTACGGGGGAAGCAACATGGGCAACGGCGGCGGCGTCCGGGCGGAAGAGACGCCGTGGATGGGCCGGCCGTACTCCGTTTCCCTCACCCTCCCGCCGCTGGGAGCGTTGTTCCTTCTCCCGGAAAACTAGTGCACCGTCTCACAAATATCTTGGCATTCGAGCGCCGCTGCATCCGCTCCAGCTTCGTTGCACAAGTTCGCCGTACTCTCCCGGTACGCCTTCACTTGCGCGCCTTGCTGGCGCGGCGCATCGACGCTCTCGGTGCGTCAAGCTATTTGTGAGACGGTGCACTAGTTGCCGCCCTCGTTGAACGGCGCCGCCGCCTCCACGTTCCAGGCGCTGCGCCACCGCAACTTCCGCCTCTGGTTCTTCGGCCAGCTCACTTCGCTCGTGGGCACCTGGATGCAGACGATCGCCCAGAACTGGCTGGTGTACCAGCTGACGGGCTCGGCGGCGGACCTCGGGCTCGTCAACTTCGTCGGCGCCATCCCCCTGGTCCCGCTGACCCTCTATGCCGGCGCGATCGCCGACCGGTTCGAGAAGCGCCGGGTCATCTTCTGGTGCCAGGCGGCGATGATGCTCCTTGCCTTCCTTCTCGCCCTCCTGTGCTCGACCGGCGCGGTGCGCCTGTGGCACGTCCTCGGTCTCGCGTTCCTGCTCGGAACCGCCCAGGCGCTGGACACCCCGGCGCGGCAGGCCTTCGTGGTGGAGCTGGTGGGGAAGGAGGACTTGAGCAACGCCATCGCCCTGAACTCCGGAATCTTCCACGGGGCGCGCGTCCTGGGCCCCGCGGCCGCGGGGATCCTCGTGGCGACCTCCGGCGTGGCGGGCGCCTTTTTCATCAACGGCGCGAGCTTCCTCGCGGTGCTCCTCGCCCTGTTCCTGATGGACGTGGCGCTCATCCGGCGGACCGGGGGCGGGCGCGATTCGACAAACGACCTGCTGGGCGGGGTGCGGTATCTCCGGGAGAACCGGGTCCCGCGCGCCATCGTCCTCCTGATCTCCCTTTCCGCGCTGTTCGCCATGCCGTACTACGTCCTCATCCCCATCTTCGCGAAGGAGATCCTGGGGCGGGACGCGGGGGCCTACGGCGTTCTCATGTCCGCTGCGGGGGCGGGAGCGGTCATCGGTTCGCTGTTTTCCGCCTCCCGGTACGTGGGGGTCCGGAAAGGAGCGACGGTCACGGCGGGGAGCCTGGCGTTCCCGTTCCTGCTCCTGGGATTCTCCTTCTGCAGGAGCTACGCGGCATCGATCCTCCTCCTCGTCTCCGTGGGATTCGCCTTCGTGGTGCAGAACGCGCCGGCGAATTCCCTCCTCCAGGAACTGGTGCCCGACCATCTCCGGGGGCGCGTGATGGCGCTCTACGTCTCCCTGTTCCTCGGCCTGATGCGGGTGGGAAGCCTGCTGATCGGCGGGCTGGCCGCGATGACGTCGACGCCGACGGCGATCGCCGCGGTCGCCGTCGCCGGGCTGGCCCTCGGGTTGTGGATCCGGCAACGGTACCCGGAGCTGCGCGCGGCGGGGTAGCAAGCCGGGCCTTTCTCGCACTCCGTGGAAGGTTCTTCCTCAGTTGACCCGATCCGGGCAAGTCGCCATACTCATCATCAAGGGAAAAAAGGAACTTAGAATGCCGGTAAATCTCGACAAACCGCAGCAATGGAAAAACGACATCATCAAGTCGGTCGATATGTACAACGACTGGTTCATGAAGTTCGCGCCACAAGCTTTCCGGAGTACCCGAATCCAGACAACCAAGGACGTTGAAGCGACCCTTCGATTGACTGCGAATATTACGAATATTCAGCCCGAAAACTTGCGAAAACACCCGGAGATATTACCAACGCTTCGAATGTCCACTTGCCCGCCGCTTGCCGTGGATCGACTGATCGGTCTTGCCGGCGTATCTACCAACCTTGTCAAATGCATGGAATTGGACAAAAAACTACCGGTTCGCGCTCCAGTGGCCGAAATTGACCTCCAGCTCGCCAATATCGCCGCGATTGTTGAGCGAATGGCCGATCCGGATATCTTTGTGTGGCTCGGCAGAAAAGAGCCACCGACGCAAACGGAGATTCACAGGGCCGCCACCATTGTCGCTGATCGCCTCTGCGGCGCGGTCGCCAATCCAATCATCCGCAATGCACAGGAGAAACGGCAGCTGGCTGCCATAAAAACATGGCTCGGAGAACGTGGCTATAAACAGCTCCCCAGCGGAGAGGGCGCCCGATTCGACGCGATGCCGGCCGGGACATTCAGCTTCCGAATGAATGTGCCGATAAAGCTCGAAGGAGGTGTCCGGAGCGTCAATATCCCCATTGATGCCGTAATCATGCCATTGAAAACCAGGGGGAGAGATTTTCCGGTTTTCTTCGAGGCGAAATCGGCAGGCGACTTCACAAACACAAACAAGCGACGAAAGGAAGAAGCCGCGAAGATGATGCAGCTCCGCAGCACTTACGGAGACAAGATCCGGTTCAATCTTTTCCTGTGCGGCTACTTCGACACCGGTTACCTCGGTTATGAAGCCGCGGAGGGGATTGACTGGGTTTGGGAACACCGGATCGACGATTTGGCGCTTTTCGGAATCTGACCCATGCACGAATCCATGAATATTATTGAACAAAAACGGATCGAACTTCAGGCAAAGCTGGACAGAAACAAGACACCAGCCGAACGAAACCGTCTCGGTCAGTTTGCAACCCCCACAACTCTTGCCCAAGACATTCTCAGGTTTGCCGCGAGGATCCTTCCCCCCGACGAAAAAATCCATTTTCTCGACCCGGCCGTCGGCACCGGCTCATTCTTCTCCGCCCTACGAACGGTTTTTCCCCCAACACGGATCGCCGAGGCCCTCGGTTTCGAGATAGACCCGTACTATGGCACGCCTACCGCGGATCTCTGGAAAAACTCAGGGCTCACCCTAAAACTCACCGATTTCACAAATGCGGTCCCGTCACCCCGCTATAACCTGGTGATCTGCAATCCACCGTATGTGCGGCATCACCATCTTGCAAACGGCGATAAATTCCGTTTACAAATCCATACCCGGCAGGCCAGCGGCATGAAGATCAGCGGCTTGGCCGGCCTGTATTGTCATTTCATCGGACTATCACACGCCTGGATGACCGAGGGCGGAATCGCCGGATGGCTGATCCCGAGCGAATTCATGGACGTGAACTACGGCCAAGCCGTCAAAAGGTATCTCACCGACAGCGTAACGCTTCTGCACATCCACCGTTTTGACCCGAATGACGTGCAGTTTTCCGACGCCCTTGTGTCCTCGGCGATCGTCTGGTTTCGTAATTCGCCCCCCGCGATGGATCACAAAGCCAATTTCACCTTCGGGGGAACGCTCTTGGAATCCAAACTCGCGCGGGAGGTATCGGTCCGCGCGCTCGCCCATGAGCCGAAATGGTCACGATTTCCCGCTTCAGACGCGCGCGCCAAGGTGAGGACCGCCATGCCGGTCCTTGGTGATTTCTTCAGGATCAAGCGTGGACTGGCGACCGGGGACAACTCGTATTTCATTCTTTCTGAAGCGGAGATAAAGGAACGCGGTCTTCCGATGGAGGCCTTCCATCCCATCCTCCCCAGCCCTCGCTACCTTCCCTTGAACGAGGTGGAGGCCGATCACCTCGGCAACCCATTGGTCGAACGCCGCCTCTACCTGCTCGACATAAAGTTCTCCGAACACGAAATCGAGCGCCGCTTCCCTGTCTTGCATGCCTACCTGGAAGAGGGCAAGTCCCGCGGCCTTCATGAAAGGTATCTCTGCCGGCACCGTTCGCTTTGGTATCTCCAGGAAAACAGGCCGCCAGCCTCAATCGTCTGCACGTATCTCGGTCGTGGCAACGCGAAAAACGGCCGTCCCTTCCGGTTTATCCTGAACCATTCCCGTGCCACTGTTGCAAACGTGTATCTTGCCATGTACCCCACGCCCGTCCTCGCCCGGGCGGTGGCTCGGGATCCCGGTCTCATCCGTCGTATTTGGCAAGCGCTGAACGAGATCAAACCCGAGCACCTTCTCGGCGAAGGCCGGGTATACGGCGGTGGACTCCACAAACTCGAGCCCAAGGAACTCGCCAATGTCCCTGTGCCGGAAATAGCCGCCCTGATCCCGCAAGAGGAACGTCCATTAAAGCAAGCCAACCTGCCTGATTGAGACTCGCACCGGTACGACAATAGGCTAATATGGCGTCATGCGGCGGAAGATATTTCTCCTGACGCTCTGGGCCGTCCTCCTCTGGGCCGGGACCGCCTTCGCCTGGTCGTTCGCCGTGGCCGGGGACAGCCGGGACGACAAGGACGGCATCTTCCCGCAAATCCTCGCCGCGGTGGACAACTCCGGCATGGAGTTCCTGCTCCACACGGGGGACATGATCCGTAACGCTTCCGCCAGGGAGTGGGGCGCGTTCCGGGCGGCGACGGCATCGTTCCGCAAGCCGCTGCGCCCCGTGATCGGGAACCATGAACTGTATCGCGGCGGAACGCGCGAGGGGTTCGCGGAATTCTTCGGGCTTCCGGGCGTCAACTACTCTTTCGACCACAAGGACGCCCATTTCACCGTCGTGGACAACGCGAAGGGGTCGCTGCCCGACAACACCCTCGCATGGCTCGACCGCGACCTCGCGTCGCACCCGAAAGGAAAAGACGGAATCGCACACCTCATCGTGGCGATGCACGTCCCTCCGGAAACGATGCTGGTACGTCCTCACGGCACCCGGCTCGACTACGAGGAACAGAGCCGGCAGCTCCTCGCGATCCTTTCACGTCACGGTGTGGACGCGGTCCTGTGTTCCCACGAGCACATGCACCACGTGGAGGACTGGAACGGGGTCCTGCTGGTGGTTTCCGGCGGCGCGGGCGCCCCCCTGGCCCCGTTCCAGAAGTACGGCTACTACCGGATCGACGTGGAAAACGGAGCGGTCCGGGAAACGTTCCTGCCGGTCAAGCCCCGCAAGTAGCGCACGGGGGTTCTTTCCGTCCTGCGGCCCTCCCCCTTGGACCGTCAGGCCCCCGGAGCGGGGAGCGCGCCGCCCTCCGCTCCCTTCTCCCCCTCTCCCAGCATCTCCTTCCACGGGGGAAGGACCTTCATGAGGACGATCAGGATCACCACGGGCAGCAGCAGCAGCGCGAGGGCGTACAGGAGTCCCTCCAGCCCTCCGAACTCCATCTTGTAGGTGGTCAGTACCCGGAAGCTCTTCGAGAACATCTGGCCGCCGATGACGACGTTCCACCGCGTCGCGAAGATGCCGAACTGGATCAGCAGCACCGATATGAAGTAGAGCATCTTCCTCAGGTCTTCGTTCAGGCTGAAACGCCTCCGGAAGATCTTGGTGAGGGAGATGAGGCCCAGCGGGAGGATCATGCCGAGCATGACCTGGATGACGATGAGGCTCATGAACAGCTTGCTCATCAGCATCTCGGAGAGGATCTTGATCTCCTCCTCGCTCTGGTAGACCCGGTGGATGAACTCGACCACTTCGAGGGAGAAGTCCACGATGACGGCGTAGAAAAGGAAGTCGACCGCCTTGTCCACGCACTTCATGTCGATCTTCCCGCCCGCCAGCGGGGCGATGACCATGTAGAAGAGGATGACCAGGGCGATCCCGGACACGATGGCGGAGAACAGGAAGACGATGGGGATCAGCACGCTGCTCCACCAGGGGTTCGCCTTGATCGAACCGAAGATGAACCCGACGTAGCCGTGGAGGAGGAAGGCGGACGGG
>JAJZRM010000448.1 GCA_021802685.1 Deltaproteobacteria bacterium
TCTTGTTGAATATTTCGTTGGCCGGATGCCGGTAGTTGCTCGCCGACACCCCAAATACCGCCATGGTCCTGGGCTCGAAAAGCGATTTGAGATCCATCAGGCTCACCTCTATATCTGTTCTTAAAACACCTCTCCCTGAAGGCCTTCACGTCGAACCGGGAGAATCACGATGATCAGAAAGGTTGAGGCATTTTAGTTTTCTCATACTGTTTCATCGTACGAATGGCCCTGCGATTTGCCGGGAGAGGATCTGGGTATCCAGGTTCATTCACCGGATGTCCCGATGATAATCCTGGAGCGATTTCACACCCGCTCCGCCGGACCGGTGTTCAGCAATCCCCACAACGGAAGCGCGCGCGGCCGCGGTCGTCGTGAGGTAAGGGATTCTGTACTTGATTGCCGCTTTACGGATATAGGCGTCGTCGGTGGCGCTCATTCTGCCGATCGGCGTGTTGATGATCAGCTGTATCTCCCGGCTTTTGATCTCGTCGACGATGTTCGGTCGCTGGGGTTCATGAACCTTGTAGCTCAATTCGGCCTTGATGCCGCTTTTCCGCAGAAACGTGCAGGTACCGCTGGTCGCCTTGATTCTGAAGCCCAGTTCCTGGAATTTGCGCGCCGCTTCAAGAATGTACGGTTTGTCGTTGTCGGTCAGGGAAATGAAAACCGTGCCTTCGAGGGGCAAGGGCGCTTGCGTCGCCTCCTGGGCCTTGAAGTAAGCGAGGCCGAATGTCGGCGCCATGCCCAGCACTTCGCCGGTCGAGCGCATCTCCGGTCCGAGGACAGGATCCACCTCGGGGAACATGTTGAAGGGGAGGACGACTTCTTTGACGCCGATGTGCGGAATGGTTTTGCGTTGCAGATTCAGCTCACGCAGTTTCTTCCCCAGCATGAGCTGCGTGGCAATGCGGGCCATCGCCACGTTACACACCTTCGATACCAGCGGGACGGTGCGCGAGGCGCGCGGGTTGGCTTCCAGAACGTATACGGTATCGTTGCTGATGGCATACTGGATGTTCATCACACCGCAGACCTGCAGTTCGCGGCCGATACGGAGGGTGTATTCCTCGATGATTTTGATGTGCCGCTCATTCAACGTGACCGGGGGAATGGCACAGGCCGAATCGCCGGAATGGATGCCGGCCTCTTCGATGTGCTCCATGACGGCCGGCACAAAGGCATCAACGCCGTCGGCGAGCGCGTCGGCCTCGGCTTCGATGGCGTTGGCGAGGAAGCGGTCGATCAGGATGGGGCGTTCCGGCGTCAGGTCCACGGCGGCGTTCACGTACTGTTTCAACATCTCATCGTCGTGGACGACTTCCATGCCGCGGCCCCCCAGGACAAACGACGGCCTTACCATCACCGGGTAGCCGATCCGCTCGGCAATTTGCTTGGCCTCCTCAAAACTGGCGGCCATGCCGGACTCGGGCATGGCGATGCCCATCTTGTCCATCATCTTGCGGAAACGGTCCCGGTCTTCGGCCAGATCGATCGTATCGGGCGAGGTGCCGAGTATCCGGACGCCGGCCGCGGCCAGTTCGCCTGCGATGTTGAGCGGAGTCTGGCAGGCGAACTGAACGACGACGCCTTCCGGCTTCTCCTTCTCGTAAATCGCCAGGACGTCTTCGACGGTCAGAGGCTCGAAGTAGAGTTTGTCGGAGGTGTCATAGTCGGTAGAGACGGTCTCCGGGTTGCAGTTGACCATGATCGTTTCGTAACCGGCATCGCGCAGGGCGAAGGCGGCATGGACGCAGCAATAGTCGAACTCGATCCCCTGGCCGATGCGGTTCGGACCTCCGCCGAGCACCATGACCTTCTTCCGGGGGCTGGAGGCCACCTTATCGGGCCGGTTGTATGTGGAATAGTAATAGGCCGCGTTCTCGACACCGCTGACGGGAAGGGCATCCCAGGCCTCGACGCAGCCGATCCTCTTTCTCTGCTCGCGGATCTTCACTTCGGCGATGCCGAGCAGACGGCTGAGATACTTGTCGGCGAAACCGTCCCTTTTTGCCTGGACCAGGAGCTCGTCCGGCAGGTCCCTTCCCTTGAACTTGAGAATTTTCTCCTCCAGTTCGACAAGCTCTTTCATCTGTCTTATGAACCAGGGCTTGATGTAGGTCTTGGCAAAAAGATCCTCCACCGTGGCGCCTTTCCGGAGCGCTTCATACATGATACATTGCCGTTCGCTGGAAGGTTCGTTGAGCATCGTCATCAGTTCGGACAGGGAATGGGTGTTGAAATCCTTGGCAAAGCCCAGACCATGGCGGCCGTTTTCGAGCGATCGGATCGCCTTCTGGAAGGCCTCCTTGTAAGTCTTGCCGATGCTCATCACCTCGCCGACGGCACGCATCTGCGTTCCCAGCTTGTCTTCAGCGCCCTTGAATTTCTCGAAGGCCCAGCGGGAGAACTTCACGACGACATAATCGCCGGAAGGCGTGTATTTCTCAAGGCTCCCGTCGCGCCAGTACGGGATCTCGTCGAGCGTGAGACCTCCGGCGAGTTTGGCGGAAACAA
>JAJZRM010000027.1 GCA_021802685.1 Deltaproteobacteria bacterium
TCTGGTGGTGGGGGGAGGGATCGCCAGCGCGGTGGCCCCGCTGAATTTCCTTCCCGGGACGGGGGTCGACTTCCCCCCGCTGGCGGCGTTCGCCGTGCTCGTCTTCTTCTACTTCATGGCGACGGGGATCCTGCACCTCCACTTCTTCGAGCTTCCCGACATCGTCGGCCGGGGCGTCCTCCTCGTCATACAGATCTTCGCCTTCGCCGTCGTCTTCGGCGTCCTCGAAGTGGTTTCCGGCAGGAAGTTCTGGTTCCCCCTGGCGGGCGTCTTCCTCATCTCCTTCTTCCTCCTGACGTTCTACCCGGTCCTGATGCGCAAGCTGGGCGGCATTTCGTCGGACCTCCTCGTCCGCCAGTCCCGGCGGGTGCAATCGGTGCTTTCCGGTTTCGCGCGGAAATTGCCGGAGTCTCCGTCCCTGGTGGAGATCGCCCGGAACGTGGAGGAAGCCCTTTCCCAGGTCCCCTTCATCGAGCGGGCGGCGCTGTGGATCCGCCCCGAGGGGGGGACGGACGAAGGGATCGGTTCGCTGCCCGTGCGCCCGGAAGAGTACCTCCGGGCGTTCTCCCGGTTCTCGAACCGGTACCCCGCCTTGCGCGTGATGGAGCACGGCGGCTCGAAGGCCGCCGACGTATCGATCTGGGACGACTCCTTCGACGCGTCGATCCCCATCTTCCTGCGGGGAGCGCTCGTCGCCGTCGTCCTGTTCCACTGGCGGGAGAAGCGGCCGTCGTTCCGCGAGATGGACCTGCTCATCCCGTTCCTGGACGGGATCGGGCTGGCGGTGGAGAACCTGCGGCAGAAGCAGCGCATCCAGCGCCGCGAGCACTTCGCCACGATCGGGGAACTCGCGGCGGGTCTCGCCCACGAGGTCCGCACGCCCGTCGGCGCGATCAAGGGGGCGGCGCAGTTCCTGATCCGCGAGGCGAGGGCGAAGGACCGGGAGTTTCTCGACATCATCGTGGAGGAGGCGGACCGCCTGAACGGCGTGGTCACCCAGTTCCTCGAATACGCCCGCCCGACGCATCGCGAGCCGCGGAACGTGTCCCTGCAGGATCTCGTGGAAAAGGCGGCGGCCCGCCTTCTGCGGGAGAAGGGGGCGTCGATGGAAGGGGTCAGACGCCACGTCCTGGTCCAGGAACCGGCCCCCCGCGTCAACGCCGATCCCGCCGAAATCGAGCGGGTGGTCTACAATCTTCTTACGAACGCCGTCGAGGCGATGCCCCAGGGAGGCGACCTGACCGTCCGGGTGAGCGCGGGGGTCGGGGAAGCGCGGATCGTCGTGGAGGATACGGGTCTCGGGATCCCCGAGGCGGACCGCCCCCACCTGTTCCGCCCCTTCTTCACCACCCGGGAGCGCGGCGTGGGGATGGGGCTTGCGATCTGCCGGCGGATCGCGGAGGAGAACGGCGGTTCCGTCTCGGTGGAGAGCATGCCGGGGCGTGGAAGCCGGTTCACGGTGAAGCTTCCGGAGGCCAAGTGATCCTTTTCATGGATACGGTCGCATCCGCGGCATGGGATGCGGGACGATGAAGGGGACGATCCTCGTCGCGGAGGACGACCGAAATCTGCGGCGGGTGCTGCGCGCGATGCTGACGCGGGAAGGGTACGAGGTGTCGGAGGCGACGGACGGCGCCTCGGCGGCGGAATGGCTTGCGGCGCGGAAGGCCGACGCGCTGGTCACGGACATCCGGATGCCGAAGATGGACGGGCTGGCCCTCTTCCGGCACTGCCGGGAGCGCCACGTCGAGCTTCCCGTGATCCTGGTCACGGCGTACGGGCGGATCGAGGACGCCGTCGAGGCCATGCGGGCGGGCGCCTTCGACTACATCCTGAAACCGTTCGACGAGGCGGAACTCCTCCGCGTGGTGGGGAACGCGGTCGCGTCTTCCGCTGTGTCCGACCGCGAGGGGGCGAGCGCGCCCGTGGAGGAGTGGTTCGGGATGGTCGGCCGCTCTCCCGCCTGGAACGAGGTGCGGAAAGTGATCGAGAAGGCCGCCGCCTCCCCGTTCTCCGTGCTCATCACCGGCGAAACCGGCACCGGCAAGGAACTGGTCGCCCGGGCGATCCACCGGATCAGCTCCCGCCGCGATGCCCCGTTCCTCAAGATCAACGGGGCCGCGATCCCGCCGTCGTTGTGGGAAGCGGAGATGTTCGGCTACGAAAGAGGGGCGTTCACCGGCGCGGTCCAGTCCAAGCCCGGGCGGTTCGAGCTGGCCGACCGGGGCACGTTCTTCCTCGACGAGGTGGGGGAGGTGCCGTACGCCGCCCAGGCGAAGCTGCTGCGCGTCCTGGAGGACGGGGAATTCGAACGGGTGGGGGGGGTCAAGACCTTCACGGCCGACGTCCGCCTCATCTGCGCTTCGAACCGCGACCTGAAGCGGGAGACCGACCGGGGGAGGTTCCGGGAGGACCTCTACTACCGCGTCAACGGGATCCCGGTGCATCTTCCCCCGCTTCGGGAGCGCCGGGAGGACATCGCGCCGTTGTCCGAGTTTTTCCTCGCCCGCGCGCGCCGGGACCTCGGCACGGGGCGGAAGACGATCGCGCCCGGGGCCCTGGAGGCCCTGGAGCGGTACCCGTGGCCCGGCAACATACGGGAACTGGAGAACGCCGTCGCGCGCGCCGTGGCGCTGTCCGAGGGCGAGGAGATCACGTCCGCGGAGCTGTGCTTCGGCCTGTCGGATCCGGAAGGGCAGGCCCTCCCCGCGACCCCGGAGGAGGAGCGGTTCCACGAATCCGTGCGGGAGCACAAGCGGGCGGTCCTCCGGCGGGCGATCGCGAAGGCCGGGGGGAACAAGACGCGCGCGGCGGAGATCCTCGGGCTGTCCCCCACCTACCTGTTCCGGCTGATCCGGGTCCTGGGCATCGAAGGATAGGCGCGCTCCAACGCGCGGATCGCATCGGCGATGTCGCCGCTCAACTTCCCCAAGGCGCGGCTGTGCGCCGCGGCGAGGGCGGCGTAGCCGCCGTCCCGCGCGGGTTCCCGCGCCGTGGTGCGGCCGGACCGCACCGCCCCGTTCTCCGTGTCCCGAACCGTCCAGAGGGCGTCCAGCGTCGCCGCTTCCCCGGGCTCGGATTCGAAAGCCGTCACGTCGACGGCGGCGCGAAACCGGGCTTCCCCGTCCGTGGAGTTCGGGAACACGGCCACGCGCGGCGTCCCGAGCAAGGCGGCGAGGTTGCCGGCGACGGCCCGCGCGATCTCGCCCGACAGCGGCGATCCCCACCGGTTGAATTCATCGATGAAGATCCGGTTGGGGCCGGTGCGCACGACGAACTGGGGCCGGTCGACGACCTCGGGAACGGTCACCGGGCCGACCGCGACGGAGTACGACGCGGTCTCCGGAGACGCGTCCGCCGATCGGCTCAGGGTGTAGAAGTCCGACCGGGGGGAGGCGCAACCCGCCCATGCGGCGGCCAGCGCGCAACCGACGGCGACCGTGCGCATGAAATGGACTACCGAGGTCCGATGCCGCATCAGGGCTTCTCCCGGGCCTTGCCGCGGATCAGCGCGTTGGGGTCCCTTTCGAGGTAGTCGGCCAGTCCGCGGACCGCCCTTGCCGCCCGGGCGATTTCCCGCAGGGCGTCGCGCATCTCCTGGCGCGCCGGCGCGTCCGGGGCCAGGAACGCGTTGTCCGCGTTCGACAGCACCCGCTCGGCGGATCCGATGGCGCGCCGCAGGTCCTCCAGCGTTCTCTTCGCCTCGGGGACGATCTCCCCGTCGAAGCGGTTCAGCGCCCGGTCCGCGGTTTCCATCGTCCGGCCGAGGGATGCGAGAGTCAACTTCGCCTCGGGGAGGGTTTCCCCCTCGAGGCGGTTCAGCGTTCGGTCGAGGGACGCGAGCGCCTTCTTCAGGTCGCGGCCGATCTCCTCCAGCGGCACCTTGTCGAGCTTCGCGATGATATTTTTGATCTTCGCCGCCTCTCCCGGGACCACCGGGAACCGGGGCGGTTTCCGCGTCCAGTCGATCCGTGCCTCCGGCGCATCCGGGAAGAAGTCGAGGGCGACGTACAGTTGCCCGCTGATCAGGCTGCCGCTGCGCAATTGCGCCCGCAGCCCCTTTTCGGCGACCTGGAGCTGCAGGAACCCGTGCAGCTCCTTACCCTCCAGGATCCTTGCCGCCGCATCGCCCGACTTTTCAAGGTACGGCAGGAAACGGTACCGGTACGTTTCGATCTCCACGCGCGTCCGGATATCCCGCGAACCGGGGAGATAATCGAGGAAGACGCCGGTAACCTCCCCGACCGGCAGGCCCAGGAAATCGACCGGCGCGCCGGCCGACAGGCCGCGCAGCGATTCGTCGAAGTACAGGGCGAACCGGTCGGCTTCCTTCTCGCGGGGGGAAAGCGCGGTGCCGCGGTCCTTGGAAAGGGGGAAGACCGAATTGTCCCCCGCGGAGTTGTCCCAGGCCGCGGGGGGAGGCGTCTCGAACGCGATCCCGCCGACCAGCAGGGACAACAGCGACTCGGTCCGCACGGAGAGACCGTCGGCTCCGAGCCCCATGTCGATGCCGCTGGCCTCCCAGAACCGCGTGTTCGGGTTCACGTAACGGTCGAACGGGGTGTTCAGGAAGATCCGGATGTCCACGGCCTTGCCGTCAGGCGTCAGGTCGTAGGAGATCACCTGTCCCACGTTCAGGCGCCGGTAATACACCGGAGAGCCGACGCCCAGGGACCCGAGGGTGTCCGCCCGCAACAGGAATTCCCTCCCCGGCGCGCCGCTCGCGAGGGGCGGGGGCGTTTCGAGCCCCGAGAAGTCGTGTCCTGTCCGCGCGGACTTCCCGCGCTCGAACCCGATATAGTTCCCGGAGAGCAGGGTGCCGATGCCGGAGATCCCGCCAAGGGTCACGCGCGGCTTCACGATCCAGAAACGGGCGTCTTCGACCATCAGGCCTTCCGCGTCCTTTTCCATTTTCGCCATGACGAGGATGCGGGAGTAATCCTTCGACAGCGTCACCGCCGTCACCTTGCCGATTTCGACGTCCTTGTACTTGATGGGGGTCTTGCCCGCCTCGACCCCTTCGGCGGAACGGAAGGCGATCCGGATCGTAGGCCCCTCGCTCAGGTACCTCTGGACGGCGATGCCGAAACCGACGACGGCCGCGACGACGGGGATGATCCACACGACGGAAAGACGCGTGCGGTTCCGGGGCGCGCTCTCGGCCGCGGGAACGTTCGGGAATTCGGAATTTTCAGTCATCTTCCCCCCGCGTTTCCCCTCCGGAATCCCAGATCAGGCGCGGATCGAAGGCGTCCGCCGCGAAAATGGTCAGGATGACCACCGCGGCGAAGAACGGCACCCCGGGCCCGGGAGTCACCGAAAGGAACGGCTGGAACCGTATGAGCGCGACGACGTACGTGGCGACGAACACGTCGAGCATCGACCAGCGTCCCACGGTCTTCAGCAAGCGGTACAGGCGCGTCCGCTCGCGGTTCCGTCTGCCGGAGCGGTGCCGCACCGTGGCCAGCAGGTACGCGAGCGCGCCCAGTTTTCCCAGCGGGATGACGACGCTCGCGATCAGGACGATCGACGCCAGCACCCACGAACCGGCCTCATAGAGGTCGACGACGCCGCCGATGATGGTGCTGGGCTCCGAGGATTTGAGCGTGATCGTGGTCATCACCGGCAAGGTGTTGGCCGGCAGGTAGCAGATCGCGGCGGCGATGACGAGCGCCCAGGTGCGCTGGACCGCGTCGCGGCGCCGGAAGGCGAGCGGTTCGCCGCAGCGCGGGCAGCTTCCGGCGTTCCCTGGCCCCGCCGGCCGGGAAAGGAGGCCGCACGCCGCGCAGGAGGCGATCCCCGCCCGCGCCCCGGTCGGGAGCGCGCCGGTCACCTTTCCCCTCCCGCCGCGCCCGCCGCCTCGGGAAACGACGGTGGCTGCCCCGCGCCGTTCCTCCACCGGACCCGCGGCCAGACCTCCCGGGGGTCGAAGCTGGCGGACATCGCCGCGAGCAGGAAGACGAGCGCGCCGACCGCGTAGAGCCCGGCGCCGGGCGTGACCGCCGCAAGCGAAGCGATCTTGACGAGGGAGACGAGGATGCCGAGCATCATCACCTCGACCATCGACCAGAGGCCGTAGACCTCCGCCCAGCGCAGCATGTCCCCGACCCAGCGGGGCGCCGGAGGCCGCCGCGCGGCAAGAAGCACCGCCAGCGTGAACCCGATGTGGAGTCCCGGCGCGGCCACCGCGAACAGCGCGACGAGGACGGACGAGGCCCTTTCCCCCTGCCGCCACATCTCCCGCACGCCGCCGAGGATCGTCGTCGTGGTCTCCCGCCCGGCGGCGGAGAGCTCCATCAGCGGTTCCGCGTTGGCGAGGAGGAAGACGATCAGGGCGGCCGCCGCCAGCGCCGTCGTCCGGTCGATGGAGCCCGGCTTGCCGGCCGCGAGCGCGCGGCCGCAACGCGCGCAGCGGGCCGTTCCGCCGGGCGGAAGGGGAGGGATGCGCTCCAGCAGATCGCAATCGGGGCAGGCAACGATGTCCGTGGGCAAGTACGCCATCCGGTCGCATCTCCAATAGGCCATTGTATCCGCATCCGCGCCCCGAGGGGAGGCATCTCAAAAGGGCCGCATCGGATCGCCCTGCAAAAATTCCCTTGCGAGAGGAGTGCACGTCATGGCGACAAGGCATCGCCTCCTTGGTTTCATGGTCTGCATCGTATTGATCGTTGCGTTCCAGGGGTGCGCCTCCACGCAAAAGCGCGAAAGCACCGGCGAATTCATCGATGATTCGACCATCACGGCCAAGGTGAAAACCGCGATTTTCAACGACCCCGCGTTGAAAGTGTTCCAGATCAATGTCGAGACGTTCAAAGGGATTGTTCAATTGAGCGGTTTTGTGGATTCCGCCCGGAGTGTCGGCAGGGCGGGGGAGGTCGCCGCGGGCGTTTCCGGCGTCCAATCGGTGAAAAACAACCTGATCGTGAAATAGCCGCGAGACCGCGATGCACGGAGGCAAGTCATGAAAAAAACCGTATTCGCTTTTTCGGTGGCGCTGATCATAGCCTCGCTTCCTTTGGCGGTTCATGCCGCGGACAGGAACGGGTACCTGGTCCTGAAGGGAGGTCTTTTCGACCCTTCGGCGAACGACCTCGATAATTTCGGAACCGGATACAACGCCGAGATCGGTATGGGCGGCTATTTCATTCCCCGGATTCTGGCTTTGGAACTGGGTGTCGGGGCGTTCCGGTCCAAGGACTCGGATCAGAAAGTCGACACGGTCCCGATCCTTCTCACCGCGAAAGGTTCGCTTCCGATCGGGAACCTCGAGCCCTATGCCGAGGCGGGTGTCGGCTGGTACTTCGTCCGCACGAGAGGGGCCGGATTCGACGACGACGACAGCGTCGCGGGATACCACGTCGGCCTGGGGTTGAACGTCGAAGTCGTCGAAGGGATCTTTCTCGGCGTCGAAGGGCGGCACTTGTGGGCCAAGCCGGAGATCCTGGGGCGGGACATCAAGATCGACGGCTACTCGGCCACCGCCAACCTGGGGTTCCGGTTCTGACGCCGGGCATGGAACGGAAGGAGAGGACGATATGCGGAAACGTTACCGGGTACTGAACGTTCTGATATGCATCGTCTTGGCCGCCTCCATCGCGGGGGCAGCGTCGGCAGAGACCGTGGGGAAATATGTCGATGACTCCGTGATCACGACGAAGGTGAAGGCGGCGATCGCGCAAGACCCGTCACTCAGCGTGTTCCAGGTCAACGTCACGACGTATGAAGGAGTGGTTCAATTGAGCGGCTTCGTCGATTCGAAGGAGGTCAAGGAGAAAGCGGAACAGGTCGCCGGCAAGGTCGAGGGCGTAAAGTCCGTGAAAAACGACCTGATCGTGAAATAGCCCCGGCACGGAGTCATGCGTCGTCCCGCGCCAGGTCGGCCTCGACCGCGCCGGTCAGGGCGAGCAGCTCGCCGGGGGTGGTGGCGAACATGTTGTTCGTCTCCCCCGCGGCGGGGTAGATGACCTCGAACCGGCGCAGCGACCGGTCGAGGTAGACCGGGATCCCGGAAGGAAGCGCCACGGGCGACACCGCACCCACGGCGAACCCCGTATGGGTTTCCACGTCTTCGGGACCTGCCAGGCGGATGCGCTTTCCGCGCCCCAGGGAGCGCACCTTCTTCAGGTCCACCCGGCGGTCCCCGGAAACGACCACGACGAGCGGGGAGCCGTCGGCGAGGAGCAGGATGGTTTTTGCGATCTGGCCGACCTCCACGCCGAGCGACCGGGCGGCAAGGAAGGAATTGTGCGTCGACTCCGGGAAGCGGCGGATCTCCTTGCGCGCTCCCGCCGCCTCGAAGAAATCCCTTACCTCCCTTTCCCCCCGCGCGGCCATGCGGATCCTCCCGTGGCTATCGGGCACCCATTATACCCGTCGGGCAATGCGGGTTCGGCGTAAAATGGGACGTCGGTGTTCCGAAAGGGGAAAGGCGCGATGGGGCCGGATGAAACCTTCCTCGACCTGATCCTGGATTCGATGGCCAGCGGCGTGATCGCCATCGACAAGGACGGGACGATCCTCGTCTTCAACAAGGCGGCGGCGCGCCTCCTCGGAGTCGGGAAGAAAGACGCCCTCGGGAAAAATCTGCTCTCCATCGTGCCCAACTCCGGGCTGGTGAACGTCCTGCGGACCGGGGAGCCGGAGACGGGGCGGCCGCAGCCGATCGGGACGCGCACCGTCCTCGCGAACCGCGCCCCCGTATTCCGGAAAGGGGAGCTCGCCGGCGCGGTGTCCGTCTTCCAGGACATCACGGAGATGGAGATGATGTCCCGGGAGCTGGACTCGACGCGGGCCTTGGCTCGAACGCTGGAAGAGGTGCTCTCCGGGGCGGGAGAGTGGATGGTGGTCGTCGACGGAAACGGGATCGTCACGACGATCAGCGAGGAGTATGCGAAATTCAACGGGACCACCGTGGCGGGCGCCGTCGGAAGGCATGTGACGGAGGTGATCGAAAACACGCGCATGCATGTCGTGGCGAAGACCGGCATCGCGGAGATCGGGGAACGGCAGACGATCCGCGGGAAGGCGCTGATCGTCAACCGTCTCCCTCTTCGGGACGGCGGGCGGGTCATCGGGGCCTACGGGCGGGTGGTCTTCAAGACGGTGGAGCAGCTCCGGGAGCTGGCGACGAAAATGAATCTCCTCGAGTCGAAGGTGAAGTATTACGAGGAGGAACTCACGCATCTTCGGGGTGCGCGGTACACCTTCGGAAGCATCGTCGGAGCCGGCGCCGCGATCACGGCCGCCAAGGCCGAGGCGGAGCGGGCCTCCCGGACGGATTCGACCGTCCTCCTGCGGGGGGAGACCGGGACGGGCAAGGAGCTGTTCGCCCACGCGATCCATGCGGCGGGTTCCCGGCGGGCCGGTCCGTTCATCAAGTTGAACTGCGCGGCGGTCCCCGCGGAACTGCTCGAGTCGGAACTGTTCGGTTACGAAGAGGGGGCGTTCACCGGGGCGCGAAAAGGGGGAAAACCGGGCAAATTCGAGCTGGCCGCGGACGGCACCCTGTTCCTCGACGAGATCGGCGACATGCCGTTGGCGATGCAGGCGAAGCTGCTTCGTGTCCTCCAGGAAAAGGAAGTGGACCGGCTGGGGGGGACCGGTTCCCGCCGCGTGGACCTTCGGCTGATCGCCGCCACCAGCCGGAACCTCGAAGAGCTGGTGGGGCAGGGAAAGTTCCGCGCGGACCTGTACTACAGGATCAATGTGATCCCGATCCGGATCCCGCCGCTTCGGGAACGCCCGGAGGATCTCGGCGCGCTGGCCGAGGCGTTTCTCGCCCGCCTGGCCTCGGAAACGGGGGAGCGGAAGAAGCGGCTCTCCGCCGAACTCCTCGAGATCCTGGGCGCTCATCCGTGGCAAGGCAACGTGCGCGAACTGCAGAACGTCCTGGAGCGGGCGGTCGCGATGTCCCCGGGGGAGATCCTGCTGCCCGAGCATATCCCGACCCTGATGCTGCGGGCATCGCAGGGCGCCCGCAAGGAATCCACCCCCGGCTCGCTCGCCTCCGTGAAAGCGGGCGCCGAGCGGTCCGCCATTCTTTCCGCCCTCTCCGCATCCGGAGGGAACAAGACCAAGGCGGCGGCGCTGCTGCTGATCCACCGGGTCAAACTTTACGAGAAGATGAAGCGGCACGGAATACCGGGATCTCCAGGGAAAAAGCAAATGTAGCCTTTCAGGTACAGTACCGTTATGGGTACACTCACCTCCAAATCTAAGCTCTGAAAAAGAAAATCCGATCCGGAACCGGCCATCCGAGCCATATGTACCAATATTGGTACCTGTGTAAATATAATAATGTTTTGCGATATATACCAAAATAATCTAATTTAATTAGCAATTTAAGCGCATTTATCCCTTGTTGTTATCGTTGGCACCGGAATTGCGGTATATCGTTTGATTTTTTGAAATGGCAGGAGGAAGGCTGATGTTCAAAGTCGGGGATTCCGCCGAGTTCAGGAAAGTGGTTTCCGAGGAGGACGTCTACCTCTTTGCCGGGATCACGGGAGATCGCAATCCGATGCACACGTCCAGGGAGTTCGCGGCGAAGACGCGGTTCAAGGAGAGGGTCGCGCACGGACTCCTGACGGCGGGAACGATCTCGGCGGCGATCGGGATGAAGCTCCCCGGCCCGGGGTGCATTTACCTTTCACAGACATTGGAATTCAAGGCGCCCGTGTTCCTGGGCGACGAGATCACGGCGCGCGTGGAGATCGTCGAGGTGATTTCCGGGAAGCGTTTACGGTTCCGGACCCGGTGTTTCAACCAGAACCAGGTCCTGGTGATCGACGGCGAGGCGGTCATCGTCCCTCCCTCCGAAGGGAAGGACGACAAGACGACAACCACCAACACGAAATGGGAAGGAGGGAAGAAATGAAGAAGACGGTCATCACTGTAGCTGTTTTGTCGCTGCTGACCTCCGGGGCGTTCGCGGCGGACACGATCAAGTTGGGGGGGATGCTCCCGCTGTCGGGCCGCGCCTCGGATCTGGGGATCACCTGCAAGCAGGGGGCGGAGCTCGCGGTCAAGGAGATCAACTCGAAAGGGGGCGTTCTGGGGAAGAAGTTCGAGCTGTTGATGGCCGACTCCAAGGCGAACGTCCAGGAGCTCGTTTCCCTGTCCAAGCGGTACATCCAGAAGGACCAGGTGAACTTCCTGTTCGGCGTGGTGAGCTCGGGAGGCTCCCTCGCGGTGGCGGAGGTCGCCAAGCAGGAGAAGGTGATCTTCATGGACACCGTCGCCTCGACGGATACCCTGACCAAGGAGAAGTGGAACCGGTATACGTTCCGAGCGGGGACCAGCAACTCGCAGGAAGCCAACTCCCTGGCGCTGTACACGGCGGCGAAGCACAAGAACCTGACGAAGTTCTACAACATCGGGCCGGACTACGAGTACGGCCGGACGATGTGGGATCTGTTCAAGGCGAAAACCAGAGAGGTGAATCCGAAGGCGGAGTTCGTCGGCGAACAGTGGCCCAAGCTCTTCATCCCCGACTACACCCCTTACATCAACGCCATTCTGCAGGCAAAGCCCGACGCCGTTTACTGCTCGCTGTGGGGAGGAGACCTCGTCGCCTTCATCAAGCAGGCCAAACCGTACGGGGTATTCGACAAGATGAAGTGGATCGTCGCCACCGGAGGGGACATCACCGTCGCGAAGGCGCTGGGCAGCGAGATGCCCACCGGAATGATCGTCGACCAGCGGTATTACTTCCATTGGCCCGCAACCAAGAGGAACCAGGAGTTCGTGAAGGCGTACAGGGCCGAATTCAAGGACTACCCGAGCGCCTGGGCCGCCGAGGGGTACGACGGCGTGTACTTCCTGGCCGAGGCGATCCGGAAGGCCGGCTCGCTGGACACCGACAAGGTCATCGCGGCCCTCGAGGGGCTTCCCCTCGAGCTGCCGCGCGGGAAGGCGACGCTCCGGAAGGAAGACCACCAGCTCTCGAGCGACTTCATGGTCGGCGAAACCGTGTTCGACAAGGCGCACCCGTTCGCCGTCGTCGGCAAAACCGAGGTCTTCCCGGCGGAAAAAGTGCTCTACTCGATCGCCGAATGGAAGAAGGCGCAGGAATCGAACAAGTAACGCTTTCGCTCCGCGGGCGGAAGGTGACCCGGGCCGCCCCGAAAGGGGCGGCCCTTCCAATACCTCTCTCCGGGGGAAACGGGGCAAAGGAATGCCGGCATTCTTCGACGTGTCGTTCCTGACGGTGCAGGTCCTGAGCGCCCTGCGGCAGGCGGCGTTCCTCTTCCTCATCTCGTCGGGGCTGACGCTGGTGTTCGGGGTGCTCAACATCCTGAATTTCGCCCACGGTTCCCTCTACATGCTCGGGGCGTACTTCATCTACGCCCTCACCCTCCATCTGACCGGCCCGGGGGGGTTCCTGATCGCGCTGTTGGCGGCGCCCCTGGGAATCGCGTTCGTCGCGGCGGCGATCGAGACCGGTCTGCTGCGCCGCATCTACATCCAGGAAGAGATCTACCAGCTCCTGCTCACATACGCGCTGGTGCTCATCATCGACGACCTCGCCAAGATCGTTTTCGGGCCAGAGTTCAAGTCGATCCCGAAGCCCGCCGCGATCTCCGGAGCGGTGACCATCTTCGGCGGCACCGTTCCCGTGTACACGCTGGTCGTGGTGGTCCTCGCGCCGCTGGTGGCGTTTTTCCTCTGGTACCTGCTTTACAAGACACGGACCGGAAAGATCGTCCGGGCCACCTCCTCCGATCGGGAGATGGCCGACGCGCTCGGGATCAACATGTCCGCCCTCTTCACGCTGGTCTTCGCTTTCGGGGCGATGCTGGCGGGATTCGGCGGCGCGCTGGCGGGGCCCGCGCGGACGGTGTTCCCGGGCGTGGGGACGGAAGTCATCATCGAGTGTTTCGTCGTCGTGGTGATCGGCGGGCTCGGCAACCTCTGGGGGGCCCTCGTGGGGTCGCTGCTCATCGGGACGCTGGAAACCGTGGGGATCGTCGTCTTCCCCGAATTCGAAATGTCCTTCATCTATCTCCTCATGGTGGCCGTCCTCATCATCCGTCCGTGGGGGCTGTTCGGGAGGCCGTTGAAGGTCAAGGCCCTTTCGGAGAAGAACCTCAGCATGGAGGCGCGGGAGATCTCCCCCGTCCACTTCTCGGCCCATCCCCTCGTACGGATGGTTCCGCTGGTCCTGCTCCTGGTGGTGCCGATGTTCGCGGGGCGGTATTACCAGTACCTGCTGACGCAGATCCTGATCGCTTCCCTGGTGGCGGTCTCCTTCAACCTCCTGCTGGGTTCGACCGGGCTGCTGTCCTTCGGCCAGGCGGCGTTCTACGGGGTCGGGGCGTACACGGCGGGCCTCCTGGCGACCAAGGCGGGCTTCGGCACGCTTCCGGCGCTGCTCCTGTCCCCCGTAGCCGGCCTGGTCGTCGCCGGGATCATCGGCTTCTTCTGCGTCCGCCTTTCCGGGGTCCATTTCGCGATGCTCTCCCTGGCCTTCAGCCAGCTCGTCTACGCGATCGTCTTCAAAT
>JAJZRM010000028.1 GCA_021802685.1 Deltaproteobacteria bacterium
CGCCCGCGGAAACGCCGATGCCGATGAGGGGGCCTTCGCCGGCCCCGGCGCGGCCGCCTCCGCGGGAGCCTGCGAAGGGGCGGCAGGCGGAGCGGAGGGAGCCGGCGACGGGGGCGGGACGGCCGCCGGACGCGGCGGTTCGGCCGGACCGCGTACGCCGCCGGGCGCCGCCAGGGAACGGACGGCGGTTCTCCCGGATTCCAGGGAAGGCAGGAGCGTGAGGTCGATCACCGGCGGTCTCGGCGCCGTACCGAATGGAACGCCGGAAAGAACGGCGGCGCCGGCCAGCAGGTGCAGGAGGAAGGAGGCCAGCAATCCTCCGAACGCGTCGCTTCCCGGGAATTTCATCATGTTCCTCCCGCGGCGCCCTCCGTCCCGGCGGTCCCTCGAACCTTGGGAAAAGCGAGAAGAAGGAGCACGGCGGCGGCAAGGGCGAGGCTCGCGCTGACGCCGAAGGCGACGGGGGCGCCGAAAGCCTTCCACAGCAGGCCGAAGAGCATGCTCGCGGGAAGCGCGCAGACCCCCACCACCAAATGGAACCACCCGTAAGCCGTCCCCCGCCGCTCCGGAGGCACGAGGTCGGCCACCATCGCCCGCTCCGCCCCTTCGCATGCCGCGTGATGCAGCCCGTAGAACAGGAAGAGCCCTGCCATCCAGTATACCCCTTCGGTCAGCCCCCAAGCCGCGTAGGTGACCGCGTAGACCGCCCACCCTCCCAGGATCAGCCGCCTGCGGCCGAACCGGTCGGACAGGATCCCCCCGTAGGTCGACAGGGACGATTTGACCACGTGGAAGGCCCCCCATAGAAGGGGGATGTAGGCCGGCGGGACCCCGGCGTCCACCGCGCGGAGGATCAGGAAGCTGTCGCTTGCGTTTCCCAGCGTGAACACGCCGACGGCGAGAAGGTAGCGGCGGAACGCCGGGGGAAGCGCCCCGTCCGCCAAGCGGAAGCTTTTTCCGGGAGGGACGGCCGACGCCGTCTCCTGGACGAAGAATACCAGCGTGAGAACGGCCGCGATTCCCGGGATGGCGGCGAACAGGAAGATCGACCGGTAGGAGAATCCCCAGATCGAAAGCAGCAGGAAGGCGGCCGCGGGCCCCAGGGCGGCTCCCAGGTTGTCCATCGCCCGGTGCCAGCCGAACGCCCTCCCCCGGACATTCTCCCGGACGGAAGCGGCGATGAGGGCGTCCCGGGGGGAGGTGCGGATCCCTTTTCCGGTGCGGTCGGCGAACCGGATGAAGAGGACGTGCATCCACGACGTGGCGAACGCCGAGAGGGGACGGACGGCCGCCGCCAGGCCGTATCCCCACACCACGAGCGGTTTCTTCCGGGCGACCCGGTCGGACCAAACGCCGGACGCCAGCTTGAGGAGGCTTGCGGTGGCTTCCGCGACCCCCTCGATCACACCGAGGGCGGCCGGCCCCGCTCCCAGCACCGCGGTGATGAAGAGGGGGAGGAGCGGCACGATCATGTCGGAGGACACGTCCGTGAGGAGGCTCACCATCCCGAGGGCGATCACGTTGCGGGGGAGCTTCCGCTTCTCCATCGTCCGTTACCTCGCCGAAAGAGGGATTCCGGGCGTGAGGATCCGCAGCCCGTTGAAGATCACGAGGAGGGTGGTGCCCATGTCCGCGAGCACCGCCATCCACAGCGTGGCGTATCCGGCAACCGCCATTCCGAGGAACGCCGCCTTGATGGCGATGGAGACGGCGACGTTCTGCCGGACCACCGCCACCATCCTGCGGCCCAGCGCGACGGCCGAAGGGATCTTGCGGAGATCGCCCGTGAGCAGCGCCACGTCCGCCGTTTCCATCGCCGCGGGGGAGCCCGCCGCCATCGCCACGCCGACGGTGGCCAGCGCCAACGCGGGGGCGTCGTTCACGCCGTCCCCCACCATCGCCACGCTGCCGTGGGACGCCACCAGTTCCCGGACCCGCGCGAGCTTGTCCTCCGGGAGGAGCCCGTGGGCCACCTCGTCGATCCCCACCGCGTTTCCCGCCGCCCGCGCCGCCTCCGCGTTGTCGCCGGTGAGCAGGACCAGGTGCGCGATCCCGAGCCCCCTCAGCGCCCGGACCGTTTCCGGAGCATGCGAGCGGAGCTGATCCGCCAGCTCCACCGCCCCCGCGATGCCGCTGTCCGTTCCGACGAGGACCACCGTTCCGGCCGGCGCCTCCGCGCCCCCGAAAAGCCGCTCGATATCCTCCCTCCAGGGATCCTTTCCCTCGAAGAGGCCGGGGTTGCCCACGTACACCCGCTCTCCCTCGACCTCCGCGTACACGCCCCCCCCCTCGACGGCGGTAAAGGTCCGCGCGAGCGTTCCCCGCGCCGCCTTGGCCACCCCCCGCCGGGCCGCCCTCCTTTTTCTCCACGGGAAGGGACTCCCCGGTGAGGAGCGACTCGTTGAGGTCGGAGGCGCCCTTGCGGAGGACGGCGTCCACGGGAACGCGCTCCCCGGGGCGGATGACCAGGGTGTCCCCCGGCCGCACCTCTTCGGCCGGGACGGTCCGTTCTTCCCCTTCCACGCCGCCCACCCGGATCACCGCCCTCTCCGGGGAAGACGCGAACAGGTCGACGGTGGCCCGCCGCGCCCGGTCGAGGCTGCGGGCCTCCAGGTGGTTCGCCAGCGCGAAGAGGGTCACGACGACGGACGCCTCCGCCCACTCCCCCAGCAGCGTGGCGCCCCCGATGGAGATGGCCATCAAGGCGTTCATCCCGAGCGACCGGTTCCGGACCTCGTTGAATCCCCGGAGCGCCACCGGGGCGCCTCCGAGAAGGATCGACGCGAGGAAGGGGAGGCGCGCGAGCGGTTCCCCGGGGAAGAAGGCGGCCAGGGAGATCCCGAGAAGGAGGGCGGCGCCCGCGAGGAGGAACGTCCTTCGCTGCCCCCGGTTCTCCGGAGGAAGGTCGGCCTTCCGGAGCGCCTCGTCGACCGGGTGTCCTTCCATGCCGATCCGGCGCAATGCGTCGAGGACCGGATCCACGGGGCCTGTGTGCCGCACCTCCACCTGGCGGGAGAAGAGGCGGAACGTCAGCGATTCCACGGACGGCAGGCGGGCGAGGGCGACGCGTATCTCGCGCTCCTCGTCCGGGCAGTCCATCGCCGGCACGAAGACGACGGTGGTGACGGTATCGCCGGAAGGTTTCATCCTTCAGCGGGCCGGGGAGGCGTCGGGTGCTTTCGCCACCAGGATGATCTTCTCGTCCGAATAGGATACGACCCGGCCTTCTTCGGTCAGGATGCGGAAGGTCTGCCGGGCCAGGGGGAACGCCGAGAGGAACATCTGCTCGATTTCCCTTTGCACCGCCTTGGGCTGGCCCGTGCGCGCCACCCATTCCGGGAACGCGTGCGTCTTCCAGAGGGAGGCGATCTGCAACGGCACAAGCCCGGCGTCCGTGATGAATTCCAGCCACTCTTCGTTGCGGTAGCTGCGGACGTGCGACGGATCGCGCACTTTTTCGATCCCGTTCATGAAGGCGTCGAGGGCGGGGTCCCCGGGGACGACGCTGTCGATGATGCCGATCCGTCCGCCGGGGCGGGTCACCCGGGTGATCTCCTTCACCGCCGCGCGGATGTCGGGGAAGTGGTGCGGCGCGATCCGGCACGTCACGCGGTCGAACGCCGCGTCGGAGAAGGGGAGCGCTTCCGCGTCGGCGACGGCGAATTCGATGTTTTCCGCTCCGGTTTCCGCGGCCAGCGTCCGGGCTTCCCGGAGCATCCGCGGCGTCAGGTCGGATGCCACCACCCGGACTCCCCGCCCGGCGAGCGCCAGGGCGGTGTGGCCGCCCCCCGTGGCCACGTCGAGAACCCGGTGGCCCGCTTCGGGGGAGAGTCCGGAAAAAAGGAGGTCAAGGTCCTCCAAGTCGGTGTGGTCCGCGCTGCAGCGGTATTTCGCCGCCACCCGCCCGAACTGCTCACGGGTGCGCTTCTTCGTTGGCAATGGCATGGAAAGGACCTCCAATGCTATTTTCCAACGGGGGATGGATGTTTACAATGGTTCCTGCGATGGATTCCGCGTCCCCGACCCTTTCCCGGCTTTTCGCCGGTCCGTTCCCCGCCTTGGAGCGGGCGCTCCTTTCCCGCCTCGCGGATCCCGCCTGGGGCGGGCCGGGGTGGGAGCGGGTGCTCCTGGTTCCGTCGAACGAACTGCGGGAGCATCTTCTGAAGCGGCTTGCCTCCGTGCGGGAAGGTTCCGCCGCCGGCGCCTCCGCGATGACGCTGTACGACTTCGCCGTGCGGCTCCTTTCGCACCGGGGGGTCTTCCCGGGGGAACTCCCGCCGGTCCGGCTGGCCGCAGCCGTGCTGGGGGGCGCCCGGGAGGCGTACGCCGCGGGAGAAGGGGATTTCGCCCGGATCGCGGGGACGCCCGGGTTTCCCGCCGCGCTGGCGCGCACGCTCGCCGACCTGGAGGAAGGATGGATCGGCGACGCGGAGCTGGCCGCGGCGGAACGCTCGGCGCGCCAGCGGGGCGACCTGCGCGGGGCTTCGCGGTGGGGGGAGTGGCGCCGCCTGACCGCGGGCGTGGAGCGGAAGATCCGGGCCATGGGGGGGGAGACGCGGCGGAGGATCTTCCAGGAGGCGGTGGCGGGATTCGAGCAGCCCGGCTATCCGTTCCGCGTGATCCTGTACGGCTTTTACGACTTCACCCGGCTTCAGTGGACTCTCGTGGACCGGCTGCTGTCGAGCGGTCTGCTCGACGAAGCGTATTTTCCCGGGCTCTTCGACGCCGGGGGAGCGCTCTCCCCGTCCTTCGCCTACGCCGCGCGCTCCTGGGACCGGCTGCGGACCGCTTTCGAGGGGAACGTGGAGCGCTTGGCGGACGACCCGGCCCCTCCGGTCGCCGCCGTGAGGGAACGGATCTTCTCCCCCCTGCCGCCCGAATCGCCGTCTCCCGCGCCGTTCCCCGTCCTGTCCGCGCCCCACGCGGAAGGGGAGATGCGGCTCGCCGCCCGCCGCGTCCGGCGGTGGCTCGACGAGGCGCCGGGCGACGACCTGTTTCTCGTGGCCAGGAAGGTGTCCCCGGAAACGATGGCGGACTGGGAGCGGGTCGCGCGGGAGTACGGGATCCGCACGGCCGGGCGGATCGACGTCCCCCTTTCCTCCGTACCTCCCGTGCGTCTTCTGCTCCGGATGATGGAGGCGGCGCGGGACGATTACCCGCGGCGGAAGGTGATCGACGTCCTTGCGTCCCCTTATCGGCGGAGGGCCGCGGAGGAAGGGCCGGTGCCGCCGCGTCCCGATCTTTGGGACATCCTCTCCCGGGAACGGCTGATCGTCTCCGGGACCGACTGGGACACGCGTTTGGCCCGCCCCCCCCGCCGTCGAATGGAGGACGGGGAGGAAGCCGACGGACGGGCCGTCCAGCTGGGGTTGCTGTCGGCGGAAGTCCGCGCGCTGCGGACGTCCCTTTCCCCGCTGCTTTCGGCGAAGGGGTACGCCGCGCTCGCGCGGGCGGTGCGCGGGATCCTCACGAGGGAGTTCCGCGTGGTCCTCGATGAAAGCGGAGAAGGCGAACGGGACCGTCGCGCGGTGGAGGCGCTGTTCGACCTGCTCGCCGACCTGGAAGGGATCCCCGACGGACAGGTCCCGTGGCCGGGGATACGCGAGGCGCTGGAATGGTTCGCCGGCCTGCTGGCCGGGCGGCGGCTCTTCACGGGGGAACGGGGAGGGATGCGCGCGCCGGGAACGGTGGTCTTCGGAGACTCCGCCGCGATGCGGGGTGTGACGGCGGACAGGGCGCTGATCCTGTCGGTCAACGAGGACGGGTTCCCCGCGCAGCTCGAGGAGGACCCTCTCCTGCCGGACGAGGACCGGGCGGAGCTGAACCGGCTCCTGGCGCGGTCCGATCTGCCGGATGCCCTGTCGCTGCGGCGGCGCAACGCCGCCGAGGAGAAGCTCCTCTTCGCCCTCCCGGCGGCGTCCGTCCGGAAAGGGATCGCGTATTCCGTCCGCCGCGCGGACGGGAGCGGAGCGTCGAGCCGGCCGTCGCGATACCTCCTCCACCTGCTGTCCCGGTTCGCCGGACCTTCCGTTTTTTCCGAGGAGTGGGAATCGGCTTCGGGCGTGTCCGTGGAGCGCCTTTCCCGGTCCGCGTTCGCGGCCCTGGAGGGGGACGGACCGCTGAGTCCCAGGGAATCGGCGCTGGCCGCGTGGCGTTCCGGGGGGATTTCCGCCGCCCCGGGGGTTCCGTGGTCCCGCATCCGTCGGACCCTTTCCTCCTGGACGTCGAGGGCCGCCGGCGCCGGCATCTTCCCGGGCGCCGGCCTCGACGTGTCCCTGCCGGCCTCGCACAGCGCCTCCGCCCTGGAGGAGCTCGCCCGCTGCCCCTACAGGTACTTCCTTCGCCGGATCCTCAACCTCGATCCCCCGGAGGAGCCTGAAAGCGAGGTCTCCCTCACGCCGGCCGAGACGGGGGAGATCGCCCACGACATCCTTCGCAGGCTGGGGAAGGATGCCGCGGAGGGGAAGGGATGGGGGGATTGCGCCGACGCGGCGCGAAAAGCCGCCGCCTGGTTCTCCAGCCGGAACCCGACCGGCCTGCCCGGCCTTTTCCGCATCCAGTGCCTCGGCATCGCGGGCGACGTGGAGCGGGTCGTCGCCTGGGAGCGGCGGAAGGCGGAAGAATCGCAGGGATGGCGGGTTGCCGAGGTGGAGAAACCGTTCTCCGTCCCCGCTTCCTCGCTTCCGGAATTCCACGGACGGGTCGACCGCCTGGACCGCGGGCCGTCGGGAGAGGCGCGGGTGGTCGACTACAAGTACGGCGATCCGGAGCGGGGGACGGTCCCGGAGCATTGGATCCGCCACGGCCTCTCCCACCAGGCGCCCGTGTACCTGGCCTGGGCCTTGCGCCTCGATCCCGCGCCGTCCGCCGTTTCGGTCTCCCTCTACTTCCTTCGGGGAGGGTTCGCCTCCGTGGAGGCCCCCGCGTGGGAGGAGATCCGCGGCGATTGGGCCGCGGCGCTCGCCGACTGGCTCGCCGCGGCGGGATCCGGCGCGTTTCCCCCGCTGCCCCACCACCGGTTCACGTACGCCGGCCAGGCCGCGCCGCGCTACTGCGACGATTGCCCCTTCAAGGACCATTGCCGGGTTTCTCCAGGATACGAGGGGTCGGAAATCGGCCCGGACGCCCTGGCCTCGTCGCTGGCCCGCGATCCCGCCCTGCGGATCCTCGCCGTTCACCGGCCGGGGAAGGGGTGACGCGCGTTGCTTACGAACCGGGAAAAGGCGGCCGGGGAATTTTCCCGCGACCTCGCGGTGGATGCCTCCGCGGGAACCGGGAAAACGGCGACCCTCGTGGCGCGGGTCACCAACCTCTTTCTCGATCGGCCGGATCTTGCGACGGACGATGTGCTTCTATTGACGTTCACCGAGAAGGCGGCCGCCGAGATGAAGGCGCGCGTGACGGAGGGGTGGGAGCGCCTCTACGCCGCCGCCCGGGACGGCGCGGGGCCGGGGGAAATAGAAGAAGGAATGCGGGCGTGGAATCCCATGGTGCGGGTCCCGGCGGCGGGGTACGAGGAGCCGGGGGCGTTCCGCCGGCGCGTGGAAGAGATGGTCGATGGAGTCGGGCGCCTGTCCGTGACCACCTTCCACTCCTTCTGCTCCCGGATCCTGCGGTCCTTCCCCGCCGAGGCGGGCGTCGATCCCCTCTTCACGGTGCTTCCCGAAGGGGAGGCGGCCGACGCCTGGGACGCGGCGTTCCGCCTTTTCCTGCGCGGGGAATTCGGCGGGGACGCCGTTTCGTCCGAGTGGGAAAAGATCCTCCTGAAGGCCCGCGACCCGGCGACGGCGTGGGGGGTGATCCGAAAGCTTTGCCTGACGCAGCGCGACCTGCTCCTGGGGGCGGAGCCCGATTTCGGGACTCCGGCCGATTTCCTCGATTTCCTGCGCCGCGAGTACGGTCCGCACGTGGAATATTTCCGCGCTTTCGTGGACGGGATGAAGGCGCCGGACGACGACCCGGCGGCGGAAGCGTTCCGGAGCGCCCGGTCGGCCATCGAGGCGGCCTGGGCGCCGGTGGTCCGGGAGGATCTCTCCGCCGCCGTTTCCGGGGCCGCGGACGGGTCCGCCGCGATGGACCTGGACCTTCGGAAAAGCCTGAGCAAGAAGAAGTTTCCGAGGCCGGACGGGCCGCGTCTTTCCGAGGTGCGTGACGCCCTTCGGACCTGTTTCGAGCTTCTCGAGGAGGTGCCGGACGGGCACGCCGCCGCGCGTTTCCTCTTCGCGCGGGCGAAGGCCGCCCTCTCGGTTTACGAGGGGACGAAGGGGAGCGGCCTCGATTTCATGGACCTTTTGCTGCGCGCCGCCTCTCTCCTGGCCGCGAACCCCGCGGTCGCGGGCAGGCTGTCGGCCCGGTTCCGCTACATTTTCGTGGACGAGTTCCAGGACACCGACCCGCTGCAGGCGGAGGTTCTCCGGGTGCTGTCGGCGGGCGGCCTCCCCGGGAAGATGTTCGTCGTGGGGGATCCGAAACAGTCCATCTACGGCTTCCGCCGCGCGGACATCCAGGTTTACCGGAAATTCCGCGAGGAGATGATGGAAGCGGGCGGCGGGGATGTGCCGCTGTCCCGCAACTTCCGCAGCCGTCCCGACCTTCTCGCCACGCTGAACGGCCTGTTCGCGCGCGTCCTCCCGGGAGGGGAGGATTTCTCTCCGGCGTACGCGAAAGTGGACCCGCACCGGAACGATCCCGGCGACGGTCCCCCGGTCACCCTGTACGAGATGGAACCCGGCATGGACGAGGCGGCGTTCCTTTCCGGCCTGGTCCGCCGGATCGTGGGCACGGTGAAGGTGAGAGGCCGGGACGGGACGGAACGGCCCGCGGCGTTGCGGGACGTCGCGGTTCTCTACCGCTCCGACGCGTCGGGCGAGGTGCTCTCCGGGTACCGGAAAGCGCTTTCCCTGGCGGGGATCCCGCACATCGTGCCTTCGAGGAAAGGTTTCTTCCTCCGGCAGGAGATCCAGGATCTGCGGATGGTCCTGTCCGCCGTCGATGTCCCCGCGGACCCCTCCGCCCGCCACGCGGCGCTGAAAACCGTCTTCTTCGGCCTGTCCGACGCCGATATCCTGCCCCTGTACGGAGACGATCCGGCCTCGGCGCCGTCCCGGACGAGGGACGCCGCGGCGCTCCTCTCCCGCCTCTCGGACCGAAAGGGACGGGCGTCGCTTCCGGACCTGCTGGCCGAGCTCTACCGCGAGACGGGAGTGCACTTCGTGGCGGCGCGCCTGCCGGAAGGGGAGCGGATGGCGCAGAACCTTTCGAAGGCGGCGGAGTTGGCGCGCGCGTTCGAATGGGAGGGCCCGGGTTCCCTCAAGTTGTTCCTCGCGGAGATCCGGCGCAAGGCCGCGGAGGGGAGAGAGGAGGACGAGGTGCCCGACTTCGAGGAGGACGAGGACGCCGTCCGCCTTTCCACGATCCACGCGGCCAAGGGCCTGGAGTTCCCGGTGGTGATCCTGGGAGCCCTTTCCCGGGGAGGGCGCAAGGAGCCGCGGGGCATGCGCGCGGACCGGGTTCATGGGCTTTCCGCCCTGGTCTTTCCGGGATTCCGCACCTACTCCGCCTTCCGGCAGGTCCCGCGCGCCGGCCGTCACGTGACTTTCGAGCGGTGGGAGCGCGAGAAGATGGCGGCGGAGGAGCGCCGTCTCCTGTACGTCGCCGCCACGCGCGCGAGGGATCGCCTGTACCTGCTGGGAGGCGGAAAGGGGAAAGGGACGGACCTCCTGGATGCGCTGCGGGAGGGGATCGGCGCGGGCGTCGCCTCCGGGGACGGGGTGTGCCCCCTTACGGGCTTTTCGGGGGAACGGGTGCGCCTGTGCGACGCCGCGGACTGCGGCCCCTTCGGCGGCGAACTGCTTCGAGTGGCCGTCCGGATGCCTTTGGAAGACGCCCGCGCGGCGGAAGGCCCGGCCGTGTCCTGTTCCCCGCCGGAAGGGCGGGAGGAGGAACCGGAAAGTATTCCTCTCCCGGCTCCGGAACCGGTCACGCTGGCCGAGCTGTACGACCGGGCAAGGGGAAAGAGGTTCGGGGAAAAGGTCCACCGCGTTTTCGAGGCGTTCCCGCCGGTGGTTTCCCCCTGGCCGCCGAAAGGAGCGCGTCTCCCGGTGGATTGGGGGGAAGGGGAGATGGAACGGTGGGAGGGAATCGTACGCGCCGTGCGGGCATGCGCTTTCCACCATCGGCTGTGCGCCGGACGCCTCGCGGGAACGGAGCTTCCCCTGCTGGGATTTCATGACGGGCGCGTGGCCGAAGACCGGGCAGACCTCGTCGTCCGCGTTGGAGGAGTGCGGGGAGGCGAAGAAGCGCTCTGGGTCGTGGACTACAAGACCGGTCTCCGCGAACCCGGGGCGGAAGAAGCGTACCGCCTCCAGGTCCGGGAGTATTGCGCCATCCTCGCCGAGGCGTGGGGCCTCCCCGTCCGCGGTTTCCTGTGGTATGTGGAGACCGGCGAAGCCGC
The DNA here is from genome assembly GCA_021802685.1 of Deltaproteobacteria bacterium. Taxonomy (GTDB): domain Bacteria; phylum Desulfobacterota; class Deferrimicrobia; order Deferrimicrobiales; family Deferrimicrobiaceae; genus UBA2219. The sequence continues at coordinate 10,454 of JAJZRM010000028.1, forward strand.
CGAGGTATGATGAATCCATGGACCTCATTGCCGCCATCGCGGAACGCAGGATCCTGGAGGCGATGGAGCGGGGCGAGTTCGACGGTCTCCCCGGGAAGGGAAAGCCGCTGGACCTCTCCGACGAGCCGTCCGTTCCCGACGAGCTGCGCCTTGCCTACAAGGTGATGAGGAACGCCGGTTACCTGCCGCCCGAGCTGGAGCTCCACAAGGAGATCGTCCGGGTTAAGGATCTCGTCGGCGCAATCGAGAACGAGGGGGAAAGGCGGGACCGTATCAAGGAGCTCAACGGAAAGCTCCTCCGGTTCAACATCATGAGGAAACGGCCGGTGAACCTGGAAGGCATGCCTTCGTGGCGTGACCGGGTGATGGAGAAGCTCGCACGCTGAACGTCCGGCCCGGGCCGCGTCAAGGTCTGCCTTCACGGGCGGGCTTCCCTTCCGCTACGCCTCGTCGCCGTCCCTGGCTCCTTCGGCTGCCCTTCCGCTCGCTCCCGGCCTCCGTGCCTCCGCTCGCTCCAGAGGCCGCTTCAGCGAAGCCCGCCCGCTCAGGGACCTTGACGCCCGGAGGCCGGACGGGAGCGTTCGTCATCGCCCAAATGCAAGGGGCGCCCCTTGCGGTGCCATTGTCCCCTTATGGATCAATCGCGCCGTTCGGAACGGCTGACGAACTCCCGGATTCGGGTATGAGTCAGGAGTCGGTCGAGTGTTGCCGAGGTAAACACTTTTCCGCCTAGACATTGCAGCATCTGGCGCATGTCTTCTCGTCGCTGACGGAATCCGCGGCCGTCGATACATGCCACGACCTCGTATGTGGATCGGCCTGATGTCACATGATCGTCCCGCTGCGATGCCAGAACCTTGATCCGAGCCACCTTGTCTCTTGCGGTTCCGTCGTCACTCGTGATCTTCGCTTCGATCACCACAACCGGATGAATCTCGTCCGGGATGCAAAAGTCCGGCGCTTGTCCGAAGCCGGGAATTCGCCCCGCGCGGTTCGTTTTCCGGAATGAAACACCCGCAGAGCGAAGATTGTTCTCGATCGCGTTCTCCATGGCCTCTCCGATAAGTTCGGAAATCGCGTCACGGTGAGCGGCAAAGGGACGTCCGAGGTAACGTTCGTATAGAAGCATTGGGTAAGGTACGTTCTCGGCAGCGGCATATCGAAGTGACTTTTCTCCTTCCATTGTGTCGAACTTGTTCAAACGATGGATCATTCCGTCAACATCTCCGGGGGCACCCTGCGAAATATACAAGGCGGCGACCCGGATCAAGGCTTCTATCCGGGTGATGTTCTTTCTTGCTTTGATTGGTCCGTTCCCAGAGGTCATGGTCTTCGACAGGCGAGCCTCATGCCGTTCCACCAGTCTCTGAATGTAATTCGTAGTCTCACGGCACTTTCGGTCAAGCGTTCGCGCCGAGCCTTGGCCTATATCAGCGTCGAATTCGACTTTGGCCAGTTCCGCCCACTCAGGCGGTGTCATCCCGAGGATCGCTCGCAGCACACAGAAAACGCGGCTGTCCTCGACAGCGGCCTCCATCGCCTTCCCTTCGGTCCGATCCGTGAAGGCGTTCGTGTGGCGCTTCAGAACCTCATAGGCGGAGGAGAATTCCGAGTAGTCCAGGAATGAGGCTCCCTCAGGGAGCAGGAGGAATTCGGAAGACAGGTCTGCAAACGTAACGTCAACCATTTCCTCGATGCTTTCCTGGAGTTCCCGAGGCGTGAGTTCAAACGGCCGCGACATGGGTATTTCCTGTTTTATCGGCTGGAGGGTCATTCGGGTGAAGGAGGGTCACGATCTGAGGAATATTGGTCTCTTTCCGCAGAAGCAGGAGGTGTTCATGCGCTTTGAGCATTCTTCTTCCTAGCGGAAGCGTATGGTCCCACGCCGCACGAAGCCTATTGATTACCATGCGTGCGACATGTCCGGCCGCCAGGCAGTGGATGTCTCCTTCTGTGATCTTCAATCCAGCGGCAGTGAGAGCCTCGATGTCTCTTTGGATCCATTTGAGAACGCCAGTGTCATCAAACCGGCGTGATGCTTTCCGGCAGACGAAAACCGAATCGAGAACCGATGAGTTGGATCTCGCAATATGGAGCGAGGCCCCCATCTCTGCGGGAACCGGGAGCGTCACGCTGCAATCGAGTCCGGCGTCGAGAATGGCCACCACTAAAGGGATGTAAGCTTCAGGATCGTTGTGATGGTAGGTGAAGACGAAGGGAGCGCCTTTTTTGAGAGCCGCGGCGTAGTGACAAAAGACGCCGGATAACCCTTCGGTGAAGTGATCGAGCCCCCGGCCCATTGTTTCGTTCCCGGTGAGTTCGGCATGAGTTCGAGTGGTCGTGGACCTGAACGCGGGGAATTCTTCGCCGAGCCCGATTCTAAGCCATGCATAGCAGAAGTCCATCAACTCCGCGTACTGGACATTGTCGAAGTAGGGCGGATCGGTGAAAACACCGTCGAGGGAATCGGGAGGCAGTGCCACTTCCGTTGCCGAGGCCGCTCTGATATACGCTTGGCGCTGCGTACCACGCGGGAACGTTTTTACGAATTTGGCCACGATCCGCTCCCCGTGTATGGGGACGATCTCCTTACGGCTTCCCTTGGTCCGAGTCTCGAAAGGCGCCAGGCAATACTGCTTGGCGCGCGAATATTTCTCTACGAAGTGACGAAACGATCCGGACCCCACCCGTGGGATCCCAAGGAGACTGTTCTCGCATTGGATCAATCCCACGGGAAATCCGTGGATACTGAAAATGTCCTGGCACTTCAAAGCGTAAGTGTCGTATCGGCAAAGCATGTTCTGGTAGCGGAGGAAGTCGGAAAACACGGTCAGAAGGGCGTGTCGGACCTCGGTATCGTTCTCTTCCATGATGCGACGCAACAATCGTCCCAGGCCCAGAAGTTGCCGTTCGTTGAACATCTCGCGAAAGCGACGATACCCCCAACGATGGAGGCGCCGGGTTTCGTCC
>JAJZRM010000029.1 GCA_021802685.1 Deltaproteobacteria bacterium
TGAGCTCCGGCCCGCACGGATGCACCTTCCCCGGGCAGCTCCATCCCGTCAACGGGAAGCTCGACGCCGACGCCAACGGCATGTCCCTCGAATACCTGTGGTCGCGCTACGACACGAAGTTCCACTACGTCAACATGTTCGGCGCTCCCGTGACGGGCAACTGCCTCACCTGCGAGACGAAGTGCGACGCCGTCAACATCATCGCCACAAACACCGTCAGCCTGCGGCTGGTCCGGTCGGGCGGCACCCCGGCGGGAGGCGGCCCGGCGGGAAGCCGTCCGTCGGGGAACAGCCTGCGGTCGATCCGACAAGCGAGATGAAGAAGGGATCTCATCCCATGAAGCCCCGGGTCCTCCTCCTTGCCGCCGCTGCGATGCTTGCCCTGCCGGCCGGTCCGGGATACTGCATCGACGCCGTGGTGGTATGCGACGCAACCATTCAGGCATGGAGGAGCGACCGCAGCATGCAGCAGTACATGAACGATTACGAATGCACGTGCGCCAACGGGAACTCGAGCCCGCCGGTGTGCAGGGCGAAAAACTCCGGAGGCAGGGAAACCGCCGGTGGCGGCGGGGGCGGCGCCAAGAAGCGCGGCCCGAGCGACGAGCAGCTGGTGGTGCAGGAATTGCAAAAACAGGTAGACCAGATGTTCAAGGTGAACTGGCAAGCCTACCGGAAGTACCAGCAGGAAAGCCTCCGGAACGCCCATCAGATCCACCAGGAGCAGCAGGCCGCGGCCCGGTCCGAGGAGGATCGCCGAAAAGCGGCCGCCCGGGAGGAGGCGGCGCGCCGGGAAAAAGACGCGATGGAGGTCCATACCGACCTTCTCGGCATGCCGGGAAGCGGGAGCGGCAATGTTCTCGACATAACGAGCGCCCTGGACGAGGATGCGCGGCGCAAGCAGCTCGCGCAATGCCCCGGCATCTCCGAGCGGATCGCGCGGTACGAGAACGGGATCCGCCGTATCGACGAGGTCATGGCCCGCAACGACCGGATGATCCGGGACGCGGAGGAGGACGGGAAAAAGGCCGGCGAGGAGCTGTCGAAGGTGTCGGCCGAGGCGACGGCGGAAACGCTCTCCATGGGACTGAAATCGTTCGTACAGACGCAGAAGAACCTCCAGGACATGAGGAACGCCCTCGACAGGCTCCAGGCGGGCAAGGGAGGGAACGCCGGCGCGATGTCCTACGACCAGATCATGCAGGCGAAGAAGTGGCTGGACAAGGGACTGACGCACGGCCAGGACGTGATCGACCTGACGGAGAAAAGCGTCGATTATTACAAAACCACTTCCCTCCGCGGCAACGCCGATTTCAAAGCATCGCCGGTGAGCGAAAAGCTCAAGACGGCGCTTCTGGATTTCAACGAGAAATTCATGATGGACGCCGGCGGCTGGGAGTTCGTCGGCGAACACCTGGCGGAAGCCGGCGGAGGCGCCGCCGGGGAGATCGCCTTCAAGGCGGCCGTGGCGGGAATCAAGGCGACGGCGGCGGGGATCGGCATGAAGATCAGCAGGGACCAGCTGCGCGGCTTCAATGAAAACCAGGACAAGATGGCGCTCGAGCGGTTCCGGCTGGAGCAGAGGATCGAGCGGCTCAAGGCCGATTTCGTCAACAACCGCTGCCCCCGGACGGGCGCTCCCGATGCGCGGGAGCGCGGTGCGTTGTCAGCCGCCGCCGAAGGGCGGTAGGAGCAGGAGCCGGGCCAGCGCCAGCCACGTTGCCGGGGGCACCTCCTCCGCGCGGGCGCCCGGGTCGATCCCTTCCACTTCGAGCATTTCGCACCACTGGCCGGTCCCGCCGGGCAGGAACGGGACGGGCGCGTTGCGCAGGGTCTTGCGGCGGTGCGCGAACCCCGCGCGGACCACGGTCTGAAGGGCGTTCACCATCTCGTCCGGATACTCCCCGAAGAACCGGATCGTCATCACCGCCGAGTCCACGTCGGGCGCGGGGTGGAAACAGCTTCGCCTGACGGGGAATTCCCGCCGCGCTTCGGAGAGCACCGACAGGTAGACCGACAGGATGCCGTACTCCTTCCCCCCGGGGGGGGCGCACAGGCGCTCCGCCATCTCCCGCTGCAGCATCAGCACCGCGCGGGGGAAGATCCGCCGAAGCTCGATCAACCGCAGGATCACGGGAGAGGAGATCGAGTACGGCAGGTTCCCCACCACCGTGCCGCCCGAAGGGAACCGCCGCCGCCAGTCGTCGGCGGCCACGGCCAGGAAGTCCGCCTCCAGGACCTCCACCGGGGTTCCGGCGAACTCCCGCCGCAGGTGGGCGGCAAGCCCCCGGTCCACCTCGACGGCCAGGACGGGCGCGTCCGCCTCGGCCAACGGCCGGGTCAGCGCCCCCAGCCCGGGGCCGATCTCCAGGTACGGCGGGGGAAACGCCCGCGCAAGGTCGACGATCTTCCAGGCGATGTTCCGGTCGTGGAGGAAGTTCTGCCCGAACGATTTCCGGGGGGAGAGCCCCAGGGACGCGAGCTTCTTCCGGGGGTGTTCGGTGGATTCCTTAACGGGAGAATCGGGAGGCGGCATAGGCGTTCAGGTCCGGGCCGGAAACGACCCCCGCGGACAACCGGCGCTCGCCCAGAAGCGCCACCATTGCGGCGTTGTCGGTGCAAAGCGCCCTGGACGGGAGGGACACCTCCATCCCGGCCGCCGCGCCGCGTTCCCGCGCCCGCGCTCGGAGCCGCGAGTTCGCCGACACGCCGCCCGAAAGCACGAGCCGGGGGATCCCTTCCCGTTGCGCGGCGCCGATCGCCTTCTCGACGAGGACCTCCACGATGGCCTCCTGGAAGGAAGCGGCGACGTCCTCGATCCGGGCCGCCGCCCCTTCCGGGGAGGCGAGGAACGTCCGGAGGGCGGTCTTCAATCCCGAAAAGGAGAAATCGGCGGAATCGCTTTTAAGGCGCGCCCGGGGGAACGCGTACCGCGCCGGGTCGCCCCCCCGCGCCAGCCGGTCGATGACCACCCCGCCGGGGTACCCGAACCCCATCATCTTGGCCGCCTTGTCGAACGCCTCCCCCGCCGCATCGTCGAGGGTTCCCCCCAACTGCCGCACCTCCCCCCATCCTCCGACCCGGAACAGGGAAGTGTGCCCGCCGGACACCAGGAGGGCAACGTAGGGAAATTCTACCCGGTGTTCGAGGAACACCGCGTAGATGTGGGATTCGAGGTGGTCCGCGCCGAAAAGGGGCTTTTCCCATGCGAAGGAGAGCGATTTCGCGAAGCACAGCCCCACCAGCAGGGACCCGATGAGCCCCGGCCCCGCCGTGACGGCGATGCCGTCGATGGCGTCCGGGCCCGAGGACGCATCGAGGAGCGCCCGCTCCACCACCGGGAGGACGGATTTCAGATGCTCCCGGGACGCCAGCTCCGGGACCACGCCGCCGTAGGCGCCGTGGACCGCCACCTGGGAAGACACCACGCTGGAGAGGAGCCCCGCCGACCGGTCGTAGACGGCGGCGGCCGTTTCGTCGCAGGAGCTCTCGATCCCCAGGACGCGCATCACGGCGTGGGGACGTACTCCACGTTCGTCGGATCGTACATCTGCGTCCGAATATGCTTCATCAGGTCGGCCGGACGGTTCATTTTCGTCAAGCCGCGCCGGAAGGCCACCTCCGCGACGGCGAAGGCGATCGCGATGGAAACTTCCCTGATCCGGTCGAGGCGGGGGAAGAGCCGGCCCACGGCGCGGTCTTCCTCGGTGGCCGTGTCCGCAAGCGCCTTCGCCGCCGCGAAGAACATCTCGTCGGTGACCCGCGGGGATTCGCTGGCGATCACGCCCAGGCCCACCCCGGGGAAGAGGTACGCGTTGTTGCTCTGCCCCGGGGAGAAGGTCCTGCCCTCGTATGTCACCGGCGGGAAGGGGCTTCCGCTCGCGAAGACGGCGCGCCCTTCCGACCACGCATAGGCCTCCTCGGCCGTGCACTCCGATTTCGAGGTGGGATTCGAGAGGGCGAAGATGATCGGGCGCCGGTTGATCCGCGCCATGGCCTCGACGACCGGCCGGGTGAAAAGCCGCGGCTTGCCGCAGACGCCGATGATGGCCGTCGGCCGGATGGTTTCGACGGCCTGCCGGAAATCGGCGATGAACGCGTGGTCGTGCGCGAAAGGCCCGTGGTGTTCGGCAAGATCCGAGCGGCTCTTGACGACGAGCCCGTTGATGTCCACGTACCAGCACTTGCGCCTCGCCTCGGGTTCCGGCATCCCCTCCGCCATGAGCCCGGTCACGATCATGTCGCCGATGCCGATGCCGGCCTCCCCCGCGCCGAGGAACAGGAACTTGTGGTCGGACAGCCGGCCGGAGGCGAGGCGCAGGGCGGAGTAAAGCCCCGCCAGCGTTACGCCCCCCGTGCCCTGGATGTCGTCGTCGAACATGCAGGCGCGGTCCTTGTACCGTTGCAGGAGCCGGAAGGCGTTCGCGTTGCCGAAATCCTCGAGCTGGATGCAGGCCTTCGGGAAAATCTGCTGCACGGCGGCGAAGAATTCCTCCACGAGTTCGTCGTACGCTTCGCCCCGCAGGCGCGGCGAAGGATCCCCTATGTAGAGCGGGTCGTTGAGGAGCGTCTCGTTGTTTGTGCCGCAATCCAGCATGACCGGCATGCACTGCGTGGGATGGATGCCCGCGCAGGCGGTGTACAGGGACAGCTTGCCGATGGGGATGCCCATCCCGTTCGCGCCCAGGTCGCCCAGGCCCAGGATCCGTTCGCCGTCCGTGACGACGACGATGCGGATGTCGTGGTACGGCCAGTTGGTCAGGATCTCCCGCACGCGGCCCCGGTTCCTGAAGGAGACGTACAACCCCCGCGGGCGGCGGAAAATGTGCCCGAACTCGACGCACCCCTGCCCGACTCCCGGGGTGTAGATGATGGGAATCATTTCCTCGAGGTTGTCCATGACCACGCGGTAGAAAAGGTTCTCCTGGCGGTCCTGCAAGGCGGCGAGGTAGATGTACTTCTCGATGACGCTGGTCTTGCGCCGGATGTTTTCCAGGACGCGCGAAACCTGCTGTTCCTGCGTGGACACGCGCGGCGGGAGCAACCCGCGCAGCCCCAGGGCGTCCCGTTCCCTTTCGGTGAAGGCGGTGCCCTTGTTGAGCATCGGGTCGTGCAGCAGGTCGACCCCCCGTTTCCCGTTCACGTGAAGGTGGAGATGATAACCGTATGGCATCGCGAACCCCCTACAGGATGTTCGCCGCGAGTTCCGCAAGCGGCGAACGTTCCCCCTTGGAGAGCAGAACGTGACCCGCGATCGCCTCTCCCTTGAACTTCTCCACCGTGTAGGAGAGCCCGTTGCTCGACGAGTCGACGAAGGGGTTGTCGATCTGGTACGGATCGCCCGTGAGGACCACCTTGCTGTTTTCCCCCGCCCGGGTGAGGATCGTCTTCACCTCGTGGGGGGACAGGTTCTGCGCCTCGTCCACGATGATGAACTGGTTCGGGATGGAACGGCCGCGGATGTAGGTCAACGGCTCGATCTCCAGGATTCCCAGGTTCATCAGCTCCTGGTAGCCGCGCACGCCCCCCTGCCGCTTCTTCCGGTTGAAACCGAACAGGTACTCCACGTTGTCGAAGATCGGCTGCATCCACGGTTTGAGCTTCTCCTCCACGTCGCCGGGGAGGAACCCCAGGTCCTTCCCCATCGGCAGGACCGGGCGGGACACCAGCATCCGCTGGTACGCCTCGTCGTCGGAGGTCTTCCGCAGCCCCGCGGCGATCGCCAGCAGCGTCTTCCCCGTCCCCGCCTTCCCGGCGAGGGTGACGAGCTTGACCGAGTCGTCGAGGAGGATATCGAGGGCGAAATGCTGCTCCTTGTTCCTCGGCCGGACGCCCCACACGTCCTCCTTGACCGGGGGGAGCAGGCGGACCCTCTTCAGGGCGCCGTCGGCGCGGCCCAGGGCGGACGAGCCCGTGGAGGGGTCGCGGAACACGACATATTCGTTGGGGTGCAGATCCTCCGCACCCGGCGGCGGAAGGCACTCCCCCGCGGCGTAGAAGGCGTCGATGAACTCCTTCTCCGCCGCCAGCTCGCGCACTCCCCGGTAAAGCTCCTCGATGTCCACCCGGTCGCTCTCGTAATCCTCCGCCTTGATCCCGAGTGCGTCCGCCTTGATCCGCAGGTTCGTGTCCTTGGTGACCACCACGACCGGGACGTCCTTCTCCCTGCCGCGGACGGACAACGCCACGCCCAGGAGCTGGTTGTCCGCCAGTTCCCCCTTCAGCTCCGGGGGGAGGAGGGATACCCCCTCCCCGCCGAAAGCGATGCGGAGGAGGCCGCCGTTTTCGAGCGGAACCCCTTCGGCGAGGTTCCCCTTCGCGCGAAGCCGGTCGATGAACTTCGACGCCGTCCGGGCATTGCGCCCGAGCATGTTGAGATCTTTCTTGAAGTGGTCGAGTTCCTCGATCACGGTGATCGGGACGAACACCCGGTTGTCCTGGAACTTGAAGACGGCGTTGGGGTCGTGGAGCAGGACGTTGGTGTCGAGCACGAAGTTCTTGATCATCCGCCCTCCGCGGGCCTATTTGATCTCGGGCAGCTTCTTCTTCGCCATCTCCGCCGCGCTCGACCTCGGATACTTGGCGATGACGAGATCGAGGAGGATCCGCGCGTTCTTCTTGTCGTTGAGCGCCAGGAACGATATCCCCTGCTTGAACACGGCGTCGGGGGCCTTGTCGCCGCCGGGGTACTTGTCCACCACGTCCTGGAAGGAGAGGATGGCGTTCTCGTAATCCTTCTCCACGTAGAACGACTCGCCCTTCCAGTAGAGGGCGTTGGGCACGAGCTTGTGGCCGGGATGCTGCGTCACGAAGGCGGACAGGGTGTCCCGGCCCTTCTTCGGGTTCCCGCCCTTCACCTGTCCGACGGCGTATTCATACATTTCCTCCGGGCTTTTCCATCCCGGCGGGGTTTCCGCGCCGGCGCCCGCCGCGGCCGGGGCGGCGGCCTTCCCCATCTTTTCCTCGAGGGCGGCGACGCGCCGGTCGATCTCGCCCACCCGGTCGGCGCTCTTCCGGGCGTCCTGAAGCGCCTTCTCCTGTTCCGCCTGCCGGTCCGCGACGCGCTTCATCTCGGAGCGCGTTTCGTCCACCCGGGAACTTGTGGCGAGGAGGTCGGTTCTCAGGCGGTCGGAGTCGGCGCCCAGGTCCGCCACGGTCTTCCGAAGCGACTGGATTTCCCCCCCTCCCCCGCCGCCCGGGGCGGCGGGGGAGGAGCCCGACTTGAGCGCCGCCACTTCCTTCCGGAGAACCACCATTTCGTCCTGCAGCCGGCCGAACGCGCCGGTGTCGGCGACGGCGCATCCCATCGCGCCGGCGGCAAGGCATCCGAGAAGCAGGAAAGCGACAGCGTTGTGCCGTTTCATCGTCACCTCACTTCAGGACGAAGTGCGCCCGGCGGTTCTTCGACCACGCATCCTCCGAGTGACCGGGATCGAGCGGACGCTCTTCGCCGAAGCTGACCGTGGAAAGGGACGCCGCCGGGATTCCCAACGACACGATGTAGTTCTTCACCGCCGTGGCCCGCCGGTCGCCGAGAGCCAGGTTGTATTCCGCGGTGCCCCGCTCGTCGCAATGCCCCTCGATCAGGACCACGGCTCCGGGGGTCTTCTTCATGAAATCCGCGACGTCCTGGCTGGCTTTCTTCCCGTCGTCACGAAGCGTCGATTTGTCGAAATCGAACAGCACGTCCGCGAACCGGGACGGCCGCTCCTGGGTAACGGCCACGCCGGGGGCGGCCTCCGCCGGTTTCGCCGCCATGACGGGCGGAGCGGGGGGCGCGATCGGGGTTTCCGTCACGCCGGGAGCCGCGGGCGCCGGCGCGGTCGCGGTCGGCCCGCCGGAATCCACTCCGGATTTCACCGTCTGCTTCTTGGCGCACCCCGCGGCCACGGCCGCCGCGAGGAGCAGGGTCAAGGCGACGAAATTCCATGAACGCTTGTTGCTCATTCTTCCCTCCTTTTTCCGGATGCGGTCGCTGCCCCCATGGTGCCGCGTTCTCAGCGCTCGGGGGACCAAGCGGGCGACCCGACGTCTCCGAGCCCGGATACCAGGGTCCGTTCCCGCCGACCGTCCAATGAGATGATTTTGAGGCCAGAATAGTCCCTTTTCCGGTAGGTGTAAACCAGATGCCGTCCGTCGGGTGCGAAAGACGGATCCTCGCAGTCACCGTCCGGCGAAGACGCGGCCAGCCGCTGGTCCGAACCGTCCGGGGCGACCGTGTAGATCACGAACTTCCCGCCCGCCCGGGCGGTGTAGGCGATCCGGTTCCCCGCGGGAGACCAGGACGGCGAGGTGGCGTACACCCCGCCCTGGGAGATGCGCGTCTCCTCCCTGGAGCCGATGGACTTCACATAGACCTGCGGCGTGCCGCCGCGGTCGGACACGAAGGCGATCCTGCGCCCGTCGGGGGATACCGCCGGGGAAACGTCGAGGCCCCATCCTTCCACCACGCTCTCCGTGGCGCCGCCGACCACGCGGACGCGCCGGATATCGGAATTCCCCCCCACGCTCACGGAATAGTAGAGCCACTCCCCGTCGGGAGAGAATCCTCCGGGGGCCTTCGCGTCGCCGGACCGGACGACCGCCCTCTCCATCCCCGTCGATATGTTGCGCAGGTAGATGGCGGGAACGCCGGTGCGGAAGGACGTGTAGGAAAGCCAATTCCCGTCGCGGGACCAGCGGGGGAACAGGTTGTAGCTGCGGTTGTTCGTCACTTTCCGCAGGTCCTTGCCGTCCATCCCCACCAGGTAGACCTCCTTCCCTCTCCCCTGTCGCGCCGTGAAGGCGATCTCCGTCCCGAAAACGCCGCGTACGCCGGTGAACGCGAACACGATCTCGTTGGCGAACTTGTGGGCGATGGAGGACACCTGGCGGGAGGTGCCGGAATACCGCTTCCCGGCGATCAGCGTGCCCTGCGTGGCGTCGTAGAGCCGCATCTCGATGGCGAGCCGGTCCCCCCGCCCTTCCACCTTCCCGATGACCACCGCCTCCGCGCCGATCGTTTTCCATGCCGGGAACGACAGGGAGGTCCCCGCGAAGTGAGCCGGGGAGACGGCCTCGATGTGCGAGGTCCGGGGAACGAGATCGAACAGGTCCGTGAGGGCGAGGTCGGATTCGATGATCTTGGGGATCCCCTGCGAAAGCGCGGCGTCTCCGGAGGTCACGGCGAAGTTCCCCACGGCCAGGGGCAACCGCTTCCCGCCGGGGGCGTTGATGTCGATGTACAGCACCGGGACCGCCTCGGACGGAAACAGCGTGAGGGCGAAGAGCGCCGCGACGGCGGCTCCCCCGATCGAACGTTTCATCCCCCGCCTCCCGTTCCGTGGAATCGGAATCCCACCTCGTAATGGTCTTCGCCGCCCCGCAACCGTTCCGGCGGCACGGGCACCGGGCTCGCCTTCCGGATGGCCCGCCGCACCGACTCATCGAAATAGACATTCCCCGAGCCCTTTTCGATCCGGGTGTCGGATACCCGGCCGTCCTTTTCGATGACGATCCGCATTTCCACCATGAGTTTCCCGGCGTCCCGCACCAGCGCTTCGGGCAGCACCCAGCTCTCCCGAACGCGCTCCTCGAGCTTCCGGAAATACTCCAGGAGCTCCGGAGCCACCCTGACCGTTCCTTGCGACCCTCCGCCGAAACCGCCGCCGCCCGCTCCCCGTCCGGGGGTTTCCGGGGGAGGCCCCTCGATCCGGCGGGCCACCCGTTCCCCGACCCCCCGGATGGCGGCGCGCGCCGCCGCTTCGCGCCGGTGTTCCTCCACCGCCTTCCGCACCAGGTCCGAGTCCGACCGCGCCTCGCGCATCCGGCGCAGCCGTTCGGCCACCGACGATTCGTCGGGGGGAACCCGCTGCTTCGACGTGGAGAACTCCCCGGGAGCCGCGACTTCCGGCGCCTTCTTCTTCACGGGCGCCTTTTCCGCTGCGACTTTCCGCGGCGGCGGGGGGGGCTTGGGGCTCTCTTCCTGCTTGCGGGACGGGGGGATTTGCGCGGGCGCCTCCGCTTTCGGCGGACCCGGTTTTTCCTCTTTGTCCCGGGAGAACTCTCCGCCGCCGACCAGGTTCACCACGGCCACCGGTTCGAGACGGATCGGCGTTCTCTGGAGAGAAGAAACCGTCAGCGCGATGAACCCCAACAGGAGATGGAACACCCCCGAGAGGGCGATCATACCCCTTATGGGCGAAGGGGAGAAACCCGGATGCAACGGCGGGACGTCCGGTCCCTTACCGTTCGAGCGGTTCGGTGACCATGCCAAGTTTTTCGATCCCGGAGTTCCGCACCTCCGCGATGACCTTCACCACGAAACCGTAGGGGACGGACCGGTCGGCGCGGAAATACACCTGGCGGTCGGCTCTTTGGGAAACGATCTGCTTCAACGCTCCGCCCAGGCGGTTGAATTCGACAGGCACTTTCCCAAGGAAGATCCGGCTGTTGGCGTCCACCGTGAGAACGAGGCGCTCCTCGTCGCTGCGCATCGCCTTCGCGCTGGCCTGCGGCAGGTTTACGTCCACTCCCTGGGTGAGCATGGGAGCGGTGACCATGAAGATGATGAGGAGCACGAGCATGACGTCGACCAGGGGCGTCACGTTGATTTCCGCCATGACCCTGCGGTCGCCGGCGCGGCTGGATGAGCTCATCATGGCCATGGCGTCACGCCTTCTCGATCTTCCGCTCGAGGAAGTTGATGAATTCGACGGTGAAGCCGTCGACCCGGGTGTGGATCATCCGGATGCGGTTCAGGAAGTAGTTGTACGAGATGACCGCCGGGATGGCCGCCATCAGGCCGGCCGCCGTGGCGACCAGCGCCTCGGCGATGCCCGGCGCCACCGTGGCGAGCGTGGCGTTCCCCGTGGCCGCGATCCCGGAGAAGGCGTTCATGATCCCCCACACCGTGCCGAACAGGCCGATGAACGGCGTGGCGCTGCCGGTGGTGGCGAGGAAGGGAAGGACTTCCTCCATCCCCACCACCTGCTCGTGGGTCGTCTTGTGCATGGCCCGCTGGACGTTGTCCACCGGAAACGGCGGGACGCGGCCGCCCTGTGCCGCCTCCCCGCGTTCCCGATGGATCCGCGTCAGCTCGATGTACCCGGCGCGGAACACCTCGGTCAGGGGAGCCTTCTTCCCTTTTTCCGCCTGCTCGTACAGGGAGGGAAGGCTTTTCCCTTCTGCAAAGGCCCGGGAGAAATCGGCCTGTATCCGGTCGATCCCCTTGAATAGCTTGAGCTTCATGAAAATAATGGCCCAGGAAACCACGGAGAAACCGATCAGGAGCAGCAGGACCAGTTTGACGATGGGCCCCGCCAGCATGACGTGGCGCAACACCTGGGTGTCGAACAGGCCGGCCGCCACGGGAACGACGGGCAACACCAACCCCACAGGCAAGATCAATTCATCCTCCTTAAGTTTGGATCACCGGCGGGTTCCTTATATAAATAACGAATTTCCGCCCCTCATTCAATCACCTTGACAAATATTTCACCACCAATAATATTGGAGGACGTACGAGCATCTAAAGGAGCGGCAATATGAAAAAAACCCGGCACACTCGACAGCGGGGGATCATCCTGGACATCCTGCATGATACCAAAACCCACCCGACCGCCGAAGCGATCTACCGGGACGCCCGCAGGATCATCCCCAACATCAGCCTGGGAACGGTCTACAGAAACCTGGGTTTCCTTCAGGGACAGGGGCTCGTGCGGGAGATCCGCCCCGCCGATGGAGGATCCACGCGTTTCGACGGGGAAATGGCCGCCCATGCTCACTTCCACTGCCTGAACTGCGGGGCGTTGTTCGATGTCCCGCTGCCGCAGGGCTTCGAACAGCCGTCGTGTTCGGATGCGGAAGGGATCGCGAGGATCTCGGCGATCGACCTGCACCTGATCGGGTCGTGCGCGGGCTGCGCGGAGCCGGAGATGGCCTTGACGCACTGACCGCCCGTCACCCCTTCCCGGGATACCGGATGATGATGCTGATCCTCCGGTTTCGCGGATCGTTCGGGTTCTCCCGGATCAGCGGCAGGGTGGCCGCGTAGCCGGAGACTTGAGCAAGACGGTCCGGGTCCAGCCCGAACGTCTCGAGTTCCTTTCGCGCCGCGGACGCCCGCTCCGTCGACAGTTCCCAATTCGTATACCGGCCCGACGCATAGCTCAGGGCGTCCGTGTGCCCTTCGATGGCGATCTTGTTGGGGATGTCCTTGATGCTCCCGGCGATGACTTCGAGCATCCTCTTGCCGACCGGCGTCGGCGTGGCTCCTCCCAGGGGAAACACGGGGTGCCCGGCCTTGTCGACGAGCTGGATGCGCACCCCGCCCTCGAACACTTCCACGAGGACCTGGTCCTTCACCTCCGCGAGCTTCTTTTCCGTCTCCCGCCGCAGCTTTTCGTGGAGCTGTTCCGGAGTCATCACGTTCCCGGGGCCCTTGAAGTATTCCTTGGGAATCGTGACTTCCCCGCCGCTCTCGTTGACGATCGCCTCGTTCTTCTCCATGAAGGAGGTGCCGCTCTTCTCGAAGATGCTGAAGTGCTTGAAGTAGGTGGCGAGCCGCGCCCGCTTCTCCGGAGCGACCATCGTGAGGAGCCACATCAGCAGGAAGAACGCCATCAACGCGGTCACGAAGTCCGCGTAGGCGACCTTCCAGCTCCCCCCGTGGCTCCCCTCGGCGGAACGCTTCTTCACGGTCTTGATGATGATGTTCTTCTGGGAGCTCATTTGGGGGCCGACCGGACCGCCTTCTCGAGCTCGGCGAATGTGGGCTTGTCGTCGCCCGGAATGGCGCGGCGGCCGAACTCCACGGCGATCTGCGGGGCGGACCCGCCGACGAAGGCCACGAGGGCGAGCTTGACCACCTGGAAGTACACCTCTTCCTCCTTCGCCTTGTAATCGAGGTTCGCCGCCATCGGGCCGACGAAGCCGTAGCAGGCGAGAATGCCGATGAACGTCCCGACGAGGGCCGCGCCGATGCTATGCCCGAGCACGGCCGGGGGCTGGTCGATCTTCCCCATCGTGAGGACGACCCCCAGGACCGCCGCGACGATTCCCAGGCCGGGAAGGGCGTCGGCGATCTTGGAGAGGGCGTGGGACGGGACCATCGCCTCGTGGTGGACGGTCTCGATCTCGATGTCGAGCAGGCCCTCGAGCTC
>JAJZRM010000030.1 GCA_021802685.1 Deltaproteobacteria bacterium
CCGATCTGTCGCCCTGCCTGAGAATCAGCCGCCCCACGCGCGCAACGGCATCCGGGCTGTAATTCCCACCGCCCCAGGTCGGAACGAGCGGCAAGCCGTCGACGGTGTACGTATCGCCGTAGCCGCATTCCCACTCCGAGCTCGGGACGCCGATCGGTTCCATGACGCGGTCCGCTATAAGAGAGCGGAGGTCCTCGTTCGGGGTACCCTCCAGCGCCGCCGTCACGGCATAACCGAGCATGGCATAGCCGGGATTGCTGTAATACGACGCTGTTCCCGGCGGGAAGATGACCTGGGCGAGGTCCCGGGAAATCGTGAACGGGTCGTCGGGCACGGGCAACCGCGCCCAGAAATCACCCTTCCATCCGGTGAGTGATTCGTGCGGCAGACCGCCCTCTTCCGCGTCGTCGAGGCCGGAGGTATGCGTCGCGAGTTCGCGGACCGTGATGGTCGACTTTACGGGATCCGCAGTCCACTGGGGAACATATCGATGCGCGAGGTCGTCGGGGGAGATGAGGCCATCCTGCATGGCCACCATCAGCGACACGCCGCCCACCAGGGCCTTGGCCAGGGAGGCCGTGTAGTGCTTTTCATTTCGGTTGAAGGAAACGTATTTCTCGTAGACGATCTTGTCGTTTCGGATGACAAGAAAAGCGGCGGTGTTTCTCGCCTCGAGGGTGCTCCACATCGAGTCCAGTGCGGCCGTGTTCATCCCCTGGCTCTCGGGCGTCGCGGTTTCCCAGCCGAACGTCGGGACAGGCATGATATCGAAGCTTAGCGGGTCACTTCTCACGGTTCCCGCGGAATTCGATGCCACCACGCGGAAATAGTACGTCTGCCCGGCGGTTAAGCCCGTGAGAAATGCGCTCACCGGCAGGCTCGCCGTCCCCGCTCCCATCGACTGCTCCGCCGTGGCACTGTTTACCGCCAGCGTCGGATCGGTCCCCCACTCGAACAACGCCGTCGTCTCCAAACCGTTCGGCGTAACGGTCCCATGCAGGGTTGCCCCGGTCTGGGCGACCGGAGCCGCGCCGGAAACGGTCAAGATCGGGGCTCCGGCAGTCCCTTGCGGGGGATCCCCTCCCCCGCTATCTCCGCCTGTATTTCCGCCTGCGCCGCCTCCGCCTCCGCACGATGCGGCGATCAGGGACAGGAAGAGGATTAAAAAGATTGCGTATCTCTTCATCATGTTTCTCCAGCGGCGGACAAAGGTGATCCAGTATGCCTCGTGGGGTGTTTTATTGTCCAGACTGGAGTGGAGACTTCGAAACAGAGGTGCTTTACGGCATCACGTCTTTCAGGGCTTCCAGTTCCGGTTCTCCGGGCCCGAGCGGCAATGAGACCCTGCCGCGCCGCACCACCGAGCGGCATGCGGCCATCATGATTTCGAAGCCCTTCAAGGCGCTCCCGCCGTTGCAGGGGTGAACCTTGACGGGATCGTCCAGCCAGGCGGCGATGTCCCGGACATAGGGAGGCATGTCGTGGCCGTAATCCATGCACCCGGGGCCGGAAATCACCCCGTGGGAGTCCCGCGTGACGGCACGCCATCCCCCGCCCGTCAATACCTCGGCGAACCCTTGCGTGCCTTGCGCGCCGATGCGGCACTTGCGCCACCAGTAATCCACTTCGGGCACATCGGGCGCCCCGGCGCCGCATTCGACGATGCCGCGCACTCCGTTGTCGAATTGGATCATGGCGGCCAAATGGTCGGGGGAAGCGTGGACGTCCGCGAACTTCTCGCGGCCGGCCGCCTGCCCCATCACCCATTCCGCCTCCGCGTTGCCGTTGAACCAGCGGACATAATCGATGAGGTGCGTCATCATGTGCATCATCCATCCCGTCGCGTGACCGTAGACGGTATGGATCCGGCCGATGGCCCCACCGGCGATGATCTCCTTCACTTTCCGGTAATGCTCGCCGTAGCGGTGTTGATGGCTGACGACGGATTTGACGCCGGCCTCGCGGAGCAGCCGGTCGATCTCCAGGGCTTCGTTGGTGGAGGTGGCCATCGGTTTTTCGTACGCGATCAGCTTCACGCCCGCTTCCAGCCCCGCCCGGACCAGCGGAAGCCGGACATGCGGCGGCGTGCAAAACGCGAAGACGTCGGGCCTGGTCTCGGCCAGCATCCCGGCCAAATCGTCGCCCGCATAGGCCTCAGGGAACTTCACCTTGCCCGCCTCAAGGCGTTCGCGGCCGCGGTTGCACAACCCGACGACGCGGAAGCGGGGGTTTCCGGCGAACGCCTCGGCGTGATGCATGCCCCGCTTGCCCAAGCCCGCAACGGCCACGGTATAGGTCGCGGACGCGACGCTCATACGCCCTTCCAGTCGCGACAGGCGGCGATGACGTAATCGATTTCGGATTGCTCCAGTTCGGGATACATGGGAAGGGAGATCACTCCGGCCGCCGATCTCTCGGTCAGCGGCAAGCGGACGTTCAGGTCCGCCGCTTCCCCCCACGGATACCCTTCCTGCTTGTGAATGGCGATCGGGTAATGGACCTTGGCGTCGATGCCCGCATCGTTCAGGTATTTGAGGAATTCGTCCCGCTTCGGCGTCTCGATCACGTACAGGTGATAAACGTGCCGGTAGCCGGGTTTTTCGAACGGGAGCCGGAACGCCGTCCCCTTCAAGCCGGCGGTATACATGCCGGCGATCTCGCGGCGTCTTTCGCTCCAGCCGGGCACCTTCCCGAGTTTCACTCCAAGGACCGCCGCGTGCAGATCGTCGAGGCGGCTGTTGTACCCCATGCTGTGATTGGAGCGCTTGAGCGAACCGTGGTTGCGCAACGCCCGGATGCGGGACGCCACGTCTTCCCGGTCCGTGACGACGGCGCCGCCGTCGCCGAACGTTCCGAGATTCTTCTGAATGATGAAGCTGACGCAGACGGCGTCGCTTAAATTCCCCGCGGCGAACCCGTCGCCGCGGGCGTCGATCGCCTGGGCGCAATCTTCAACGACGTGCAGGCCAAGGCGCTTCGCGATCTCCGAGACCGCCGGCATGTCCGCCATCTGGCCGTAGAGATGGACCGGCACGATGGCCTTGGTTCTGGACGTGACGGCCCTTTCGATCAGGCCGGGATCGATGTTGCACGTGTCCGGTTCGATATCCACGAAGACGGCTTTCGCGCCCGTGAACCAGATCGCCTCGGCGGTCGCGAAGAAGGTGTTGGCGGTCGTGATCACCTCGTCGCCCGGGCCGATGCCCAATGCCAGGAACGTCAGCCAAAGGGCGTCGGTGCCGGAGTTGACGCCCACGGCATGCTTCATCTTGTGAAAGGCCGCCAATTCCCGTTCGAACCGCGCCAGCGCGGGTCCCAGCACGTATTCGCCGCTCTCCAGCACCTCCTGAATGGCGGCATCCAGTTCCGATTTCAGGTTGTGGTACTGCCGGACATGGCCATAAAACCCGACTTTCATCGCGATCTCCTGGCGTTGAAAACGATTTAGAACTTAGATTGGGCGATACGGCCTTATGGTTTCCTGGTAAAGGCGGTAAACTAAATCATTAGGCCCGTCGTACGGGCCCCCGATGAAGGACGGCGGAAGAATGTGCGGCATCGTGGGGTACACCGGCCCGAAACAGTGTGTTCAAACCCTGCTGTCCGGTCTCGGAAAACTGGAATACCGCGGGTACGACTCGGCGGGTGTCGCCGTCTTGGACGGCGGCCGGATCGCCATCCGGAAGAGCGTGGGGAAGATCGCGCGCCTGCGCGACCTGGTGGCCCGGGAGCCCGTATCGGGAACCTGCGGCGTGGGACACACACGGTGGGCGACCCACGGCCGCCCTTCCGACACCAACGCCCATCCTCACCAGGCAGGAGCCGTGGCGGTCGTCCACAACGGGATCGTCGAGAACCACCGGACCCTCAAGAAGAGGCTCCAGGACCGCGGGTGCCGTTTCATCTCCGAAACGGACACGGAGGTGATCTCCCACCTTCTGGAAGGACATGTCGCCTCAGGCCTATCGCTGGAGGAAGCGGTACGCAGCGCGGTCGGCGAGATGAAGGGATCCTACGCCTTCCTGGCGGTCTCGGAGAAGGAGCCCGGGCGGATTGTGGGCGTCCGCCTGAACTGTCCGATGGTCCTGGGGCTGGGAGAGGGAGAGGTACACCTTGCATCCGATCTGCCGCCCCTCCTCTCCCATACCCGCAACGCCCTGTTCCTGGAGGACGGTGAAATGGTCGTCGCCGAGGCGGACGGGTCGGTCCGGCTCACCGACTTCCTGGGGACCCCCCGCGAACTGAGGCCACGGTACATCGACTGGTCCCCCATGATGGCGGAGAAGGGAGGGTACCGCCACTTCATGCTGAAGGAAATCCACGAGCAGCCCCGCGCGATCCTGGACACCCTGGCCGGAACGACGATCCCCGAAAGCGGAGAGCTCTTCTTCGAGACGCTCCCCCTGGCCGAATCGGCCATCAAGGGACTGAGGAAAGTGCTCCTCATCGCCTGCGGGACCTCCTGGCACGCGGCGCTGGTGGGAAAGTTCATGATCGAGGGGCTCGCGCGCCTTCCCGTCGAGGTGGACCTGGGGTCGGAATACCGGTACCGCAACCCCGTGGTGGAAACCGGGACGATGTGCATCGCGATCTCCCAGTCCGGGGAGACGGCGGACACGCTGGCGGGGCTGCGGGAGGCGCGTTCGAAGGGGGCGGTGACGGTATCCGTCTGCAACGTGGTCTCCTCCACCATCGCCCGGGAGTCCGACGGGGTCGTCTACACCCGCGCCGGCCTCGAAATCGGGGTCGCATCCACCAAAGCGTTCACGACCCAGCTCGTCGCGCTCTACCTCCTTGCATTGCACCTTGCCAAGAAGCGGGGGGAACTCACGTCCGAGGCGGTCGCCTGCCATCTGCTGGAGATCGCCGACGTGGTGCGCCGGATCGAGGGGATCCTCTCCCGCGGGGAGGAAATCGAGGACCTTGCCCGCAGGTTCATGGATGCCCGGGATTTCCTCTTCCTCGGCCGGGGCGTCTCCTACCCGATCGCCCTGGAGGGGGCGCTCAAGCTCAAGGAGATCTCCTACATCCACGCGGAAGGATACCCGGCGGGCGAGATGAAGCACGGGCCGATCGCCTTGATCGACGAGTGGATGCCGGTCCTGGTCCTGTGCTCGAAGGGGGAGTCGTACGAGAAGACCTTGTCCAACCTGGAGGAGGCCCGCAGCCGTGGGGGGCGGGTGATCGCCATCGGCACCGAGGGGGACCTCGAGCTGGCGGAAAAGGCCGAGGAGGTCTTTTCCCTTCCCGAGTGCGGGCAGTACGCACGCCCAATCGTGGAGGTCGTCCCCCTGCAGCTGCTGGCTTACTACATGGCGGTGTTGAAGGGGACGGATGTCGACCAGCCGAGGAACCTCGCGAAAAGCGTCACGGTCGAATGAGTCCGTCGCGTAGGCTACGTATCCATACGTAAGCCCTTGTTTTTATTCTGGCGCCCCCGGGGTGACTCGAACACCCGGCCAAAGGTTTAGGAAACCTCTGCTCTATCCGCCTGAGCTACGGGGGCGTATCACTAACAAGCAATCAATCGTCGAACTTGATCAAGGAAAAGACCTTCTGGCCCTTGAGCTGATCGCGGCCCCGGAGCGCCGTCAGTTCCGCCAGGAAGCAACATTCCACGATATCGGCCCCCATCTTCTTCAGCAAACCGACCACCGCGGACACCGTCCCGCCCGTCGCCAGGACGTCGTCCGCCACGACGACCTTCATGCCCGGCCGGATGGAATCCTCGTGCATCTCGAGCCGGTCCTTCCCGTATTCGAGGTCATAGGAAGCCGAAACCGTCTTGTGGGGGAGCTTCCCCGGTTTACGTACCAGCAGGACCCCCGTTCCCAACTTGTACGCCATGGCCGCTCCCATGATGAACCCCCGCGCCTCGATCCCCACGACGGCCTCGATCCCCTTGGCGAAGTGGCGATGCGCCATCAGGTCGATCGCCTGCTGGAAGGAGGCCGGATCGGAAAGCAGCGTGGTGATGTCCTTGAACTGGATCCCCTTCTTCGGAAAATCGGGTATGTTCCGGATCCGTTTTTTCAGCTCGCTCGTTACCATCGACGCTCCTCACCGCGGGAGATACATGGATGGATCCACCGCCACCCCGTCCACGCGCAGCTCGAAATGGAGGTGGTTCGTCGTGGCGTTTCCGGTCTTTCCGACGGTCCCGAGGACCTCGCCTCCCCCCACGACATCGGGAGATTTTACACGAATCGACTCCAAATGTCCGTAGAGGGTCGTCACGCCGTCCCCGTGGTCGAGAACCACCGCGTTGCCGTACCCGCGCAACCCGCTCCCCGCGAGGACCGCCGTTCCCGCTTCCGCGGCGCGCACCTCCGTTCCCGCGGGAGCGATGATGTCCATCCCGTCGTGGCGACCTCCCTGCCTGCTCCCGAAACCGGAAGAGACGGTTCCATCCACCGGCATCAGCAACTTCATGCGGGAAATCTTTCCATCCCGGATCCGGTACGGGGAGGCGGAGCCGCAACCGGCGAGGAGCGCCGTGGCGAACAGCAGCGCCCCGATTTCGCGGCGGCGGTTCAATCGCGGAACCCGTGTTCGCCGATGAGGGGGACGAAGATGCAACCGCCCAGGTATTCGGTTTGAGGGATCCCCTTGCGCATCGTCACCCGCGTGAGATTCTGCCCCATGCGCCCCCCGAGCGGCAGCACCAGGATCCCTCCCTCCGCCAACTGGTCCAGCCAGGGGGGCGGCACGGAAGGCGAGGCCGCCGCCGACAGGATGCGCTCGAACGGGGCGTGCGCAGGGCTTCCAAGCGATCCGTCCCCCGTGACGTAGACCACGTTGGTCATCCCGAGGGCCGAGAGGCGCCTGGACGCCTCCGCCGCCAGGGACGGGATCCGCTCCACCGTGACCACCTCCCGGCAGAGCGTCGCCAGGATCGCCGTCTGGTAGCCCGAGCCGGTCCCTATCTCGAGCACCTTTTCCGGGCCGCGCAGCCGCAGCGCCGCCGTCATCTCCGCGACGATATACGGCTGGGAGATCGTCTGTCCTTCCCCGATGGGGAGCGGGTCGTCCACGTACGCCCTGGGACGCAGGTCCGGCGGAACGAAGAGATGGCGGGGCACCTCCTCCATCGCCGAAAGGACCCGCTCGTCCCGGATCCCCCGGCGCCGGATCTGCTCCTCCACCATCCGGCGGCGGAGGACCTCTTCCTTCACCAGGTCCATTTCCGCAAGGTCCGCAGCGCGGCGTAGTTCGTCAAGTCGAGGTGGATGGGGGTGATGGAAACGTAGTTCTCCTCCACCGCCTCGAGGTCGGAACCCGGCACCTCCTCGTTGCTGAGGTAGTCGCCCCCGATCCAGTAATATTTGCGTCCCCGCGGGTCCCGCTTCTCCACGATGACGTCCCCGTAGATCCGCTTTCCCATCCGGGTCACGCGCACGCCGGTGATGTTCTCCCTCGACACGTTGGGCACGTTCACGTTCAGGAGGGTATCCTCCGGAAGCCGTTGCTGCATCACCCTCCTCGCGACGGCCACGGCGAATTCCGACGCCACATCGAACCGGAATTTGCTGCGGGTGACGAGGGACACGGCGATGGACGGGATTCCGAGGATGGTCCCTTCCATCGCGGCGGACACGGTGCCGGAATAGGTGATGTCGTCTCCGAGGTTCGCGCCTTTGTTGATGCCGGAAACGAGGAGGTCGATCCTCTTCCCCCGCAGGATGCCGTTCACTCCCAGGTTGATGCAATCGGTGGGAGTGCCGTCCACGGAGTAGACCCGGGGACCGAGCTTCTCGACCCGCAACGGGTGGGTCAAGGTCAGGGAATGGCTGGCCGCGCTCCGTTCCCGGTCCGGCGCGACGACGTACACCGTCCCCAGTTCCTTCAAGGCACCCGAGAGCGCCAGGAGTCCCTCGGACCGAACGCCGTCGTCGTTCGATACGAGGATGATGGGACCGTCGCTGTCCAATGGACGCCTCCGAAAAAAGGGAAAGGGGTTACGAGAGCGCGTCTCGTAACCCCTTAGGGTTTGCTGGTCGGGACGACTGGACTTGAACCAGCGGCCCCCTGCACCCCATGCAGGTGCGCTACCAGGCTGCGCTACGTCCCGAACTGTAATGTATAAATATAACCGGGCGGGATGGACGTTGTCACCCTATTTCTTCGGGTTTTCCCGTGCCTCCCCCACCCTCCCGTAATCGTCTTCGATCCTCTCGATGTCGTCCTCGCCGACATACGTTCCCATCTGGACCTCGATGACCACGAGATCTTCCTTGCCGACGCTTTCGACCCTGTGGAGCGCCCCCAGCGGAATATCGATGGTCCCTCCGGGACCGAGCCGGACGAGTTCCGTCCCCACGGTGACCGATGCTTCCCCCCGGACCACCTGCCAATGTTCGGAGCGCATCCTGTGCCTCTGAAGGCTCAATCTCGTCCCGGGGCGAACGACGAACTTCTTCACCTTGTACCCGTCCTCCTCGATGAGAACCAGGTAGTATCCCCACGGGCGATCCCCTCTTTCGTTCGCCACGCCCCCTCCTGATCCGATTAAATTAATTAAAATATGTGATAGTTATTTCAGGTATTTATGTACAAATCACTTAAGTAATGAATGAATCTTGGAAATCTCTTTCTTCAGTCTTCGAAGTTCGGCCTTGAAGGGGTTTTCCGACAGTTCCAGCTTCAATTGCTGCTGGCGGCTCTTGATCCGTTCCTTCAATTTCTCCCTCGCCCCGTCGATGGTGAACCGCTCTTCGTACAGGAGCCGTTTGATTTCCTGCAACGTTTCGACTTCCTGCCGCTTGTACACGCGGTGCTGGGATTTGTTTTTCGCGGGAGAGATCCGGAACTCGGTTTCCCAAAACCGGAGGACGTAAGGTTTTACCCCTAAGATCCGGCTCACTTCCCCGATCTTGAAGTAGAACTTATCGGGAATCTCGGGAGCCGTCACAGCGTCCCCTTGCGGTTACAACGTCTTCACATCGTTGATGTGGGTTTTCAGGATCTGGCTGGGGCGGAACGTCAAGACGCGGCGAGCGGTGATCTGGATGTCGTCGCCGGTCTGCGGATTGCGGCCTTTCCTCGGACGCTTGTCGCGCAGGGTGAAATTTCCGAATCCGGAAATCTTGATCTTTTGCCCCTGTTTGAGACTTCCCTTCATCGTCTCGAAGATGGCTTCGACGATATCCTGTGATTCTTTCTTGGAAAGTCCGCCGATCTTCTCGTAAACGATTTCGACCAGGTCAGCCTTCGTCATAACGCGTCCTCCCGGCCTTCAGGTGGTGCGGATTCTTCCGCCGAACCGATTCTCCAATAAATCTACTACCTTGGTATGTATACTATGGACATCCGCGTCCGTCAAGGTTCTGTCGGCGGGCTGGAATTTCACTCGAATCCCCACGCTCTTGAATCCTTTCCCGATCTTTTCCCCTGTGAACACGTCGAACACGACCGCTTCGTCGATTTCGGGAGCCGCTTCCCGAACCATCGCCAATACGTCGCCGACCGGAACGCCGTCCGGAAAGACACACGCCAGGTCCCGGAATACGGGAGGATATTTCGGCAACGGCCGGTACGTGCCCGCGGACGGAGGCGTGGCGGTCGCCGCCTGGAGCCGGATTTCCCCATAATAAACGGGGCCCGGAATATCGTACTCCGCAAGGAGCTCCCGCCGGATCGCGCCGAACCACCCGATGATCTCTCCGCGGGCCAGGAGATCGGCCCCCTTCCCGTCCTCGAAAAACGGCCGTTGCCGCGTGGGAACCGAATGCAGCGGGCCCGCTCCAAGGTGCAGGAGAAGCCCTTCCACCGCTCCTTTGACATCGTAGAAATCCACCGGCGCGGAACCGCCTGCCCAGTTCGAAGGCAGGCGTTTCCCGCAAAGGATCACACCGAGCCGCGGTTCCTCGAAGTGCCCCTCCATGTACGCTTTCCCGAACGCTTTCCCGACTTCGTACAGCCGTACATCCTCGAGGAACCGGTGCACGTTGTCCGCCGCGTTCTGAAGCAGGCCGGTGAGAAGGGCCGGGCGCATCAAGGTGGTTTCGTCCGAGATCGGGTTCTTGACGAAGACGGCGTCCTGCGCGTCGAACCCCAGGAAGCCGGCGAAACGTTCCCATTTCCGCCCGGAGACGAAGGAAAAATTCACGGCCTGGTGGAAACCGTGGCCGCTCAGATAATCGCACGCCCTCTCGGTACAGTCGACGAAACGGTCGTCCGCCGAGAACGCCGGCGCCTTCGATTCCGGGTACGTCGCGGGAATTCCATCGTACCCGGACAGGCGGGCGATCTCCTCGATCAGGTCGATCTCCCGCTCGATGTCGAACCGGTGGGAGGGAACGGTGACTTCCCACTCCCCGGGATTCACCGCTTCGGAAGGGAACGACAGCCGTTTAAATATCTCCCTGCACGTTTCCGGCGTGTATTCCTTCCCCACGATCCGTCCGGCCCTCGCCGGACGGAATGCGGCTTTCCGAAGCCGCACGGAACCGCCCCCTTCGTCGAGGAAACCTTTCGCGGGAACCAGCGAGGCGAAACGGGACAGCAGCGAAACGGCCCGGTCCGCGGCGTACAAGGTCCCGCCGGGATCCACGCCCCGTTCGAAACGGTACGAGGATTCGCTGGACAGCCCCAACCGCCGGGACGTCCGCCGGATCGATGCCGGATCGAAGTGCGCGCTCTCGAAGAGAACGCGGGCGGTCCCATCCGTGACCTCGCTGTTGCGCCCTCCCATCACGCCCGCCACGGCGACCGCCCCCGCCGCATCCCAGATGAGGAGCATCCCCGGCTCGATCTTCCGTTCCGTCCCGTCCAACGTTGCGAACGTCATCGGCGCCGCGGGTGCGCGGACGTCGATGCGGGGACCCTTCACCCGGTCGAGGTCGAAGGCGTGCATCGGCTGGCCGACTTCGAGAAGCATGTAGTTGGTGATGTCGACGATGTTGTTGATCGGCCGGATCCCGCAGAGGGAGAGCCGCCTCCGCAACCATTCCGGCGACGGGGCCACCCGGACGTCCGTGACGGCCCGCGCGCTGTACCTGGGGCAGAGCGCCCGGTCGGAAAGCGTGATGGACACCAGGTTTCCGATGGGGGGACCCTCCTCCCGAATCGGGACTTCGGGAAGAACGACGCTCTCTCCGGTGATGGATGCCAGTTCGCGGGCCACGCCCAGGACGCTCAGGCAGTCGCCCCGGTTCGGGGTGATCTCCACTTCGAGGAGCCAGTCGGCGAGACCCAGCGCGTCCGCCAGCGGTTTGCCCAACGGCGTGTCCGGCGGCAGGATCATGATCCCCGCGGATTCCTCGGCGAGTTTCAATTCCTGTTCGGAGCAGAGCATTCCCTCGGAATGGTGCCCCCGGATCTTCGCCTTCCGGATCTCGACGCCGTTGGGAAGGATCGCGCCGGGCTTCGCCATCGCGACGGCGTCCCCCGCCTTCATGTTTTTCGCCCCGCAGACGATGCCGTATTCGGCGGACCCGTCCGTGACGCGGCACAGGGAAAGGCGGTCGGCGTTGGGGTGCGGGGACATCTCCAGGATCCTGGCGGTGACGACGTTCGCGAATCCCTCCCCGAGGAAACGGCAGGAGGAAGCCTCCACCCCCGCCATCGTGAGCGCGTCCTGCGCCTGCGCGGGGGAAAGGCGCGTGTCGATGAATTCCTTGAGCCAGGAATACAGTATCTTCAAAGGAGCGATCCCCTTGGGTCCCGCGGCGTTAAAACTGCGAGAGGAACCGTATGTCGTTTTCGAAGAAGAGACGGATGTCGGATATCCCGTGCCGCAGCATCGCGATCCGTTCCACGCCCATGCCGAAGGCGAACCCGGAGTACTCCTCGGGATCGTACCCCACGAACCCGAAGACGGAAGGGTCCACCATGCCCGCGCCCAGGATCTCCAGCCAACCCGAATCCTTGCAGACCCGGCACCCGCGGCCGAGGCAGATGACGCACTGGATGTCCACTTCCGCGGACGGTTCGGTGAACGGGAAGTAGCTGGGCCGGAAACGGAGCGGCTTGCCGGGACCGAACGTCATCCGGCAGAACTCGGTGAGCAGTCCCTTCAGGTCGCCCATCGTGATGCCCGTGTCCACCGCGAGTCCTTCCACCTGGTGGAACATCGGGGAGTGGGTGATGTCGGAGTCGGACCGGTACACGGCCCCGGGAGCGATGATCCGGACGGGGGGGCGCGTCTTTTCCATGGTCCGGATCTGGATCGGGGACGTGTGGGTGCGAAGGACGAGGTCGCCCGCTTCGGACTCGATGTAGAAGGTGTCCTGCATGTCCCGAGCGGGATGCTCCGGCGGGAAATTGAGGGCTTCGAAGTTGTAGTAATCCTTCTCTACGTCCGGGCCGCCCTGCACGGAAAACCCCAACCGGCGGAACACGGAGATGATGTCCGCCATGGTCTGCGAGATGGGATGCCGGTGGCCCGGCGCCTCCCGCCGCCCCGGGAGGGTGACGTCGAGGCGCTCCACCCCTTCCCGGGAGATCCGCTCCTGTTCCCGGATGGCGGCGAGGCGTTCGTCGAAGACCGATTCGAGCTCGGCGCGCGCCCGGTTCGCTTCCGCGCCGACGGCCTTTCGCTCCTCGGCGGAAAGGGCGCCGATCCCCTTCAGGATTTCGGAGATCGCCCCCTTCTTCCCGAAGTACCGCCCCTTCGCATCCAACAGTTCGCTTTCGTTGCGCGCCGCCGCCAGGGCCGCGAGC
Organism: Deltaproteobacteria bacterium; assembly: GCA_021802685.1. Classification (GTDB taxonomy): domain Bacteria; phylum Desulfobacterota; class Deferrimicrobia; order Deferrimicrobiales; family Deferrimicrobiaceae; genus UBA2219. Next base: position 12,664 of record JAJZRM010000030.1, read on the forward strand.
CCTTCCGACCGGAGGCGTTCGATCCGCTCAGGCGTGCCGGGCAACCTCGGCTCCCCCGTTACGCCAACGCGGTCTTGGCTTTTTCGGCGAGGCTCCGGAAGCCGGCGGCATCGTTGACGGCGAGATCCGCGAGAATCTTCCGGTCGACCTCGACGCCCGCTTTTTTCAGGCCGAACACGAACTGGCTGTAGGAGAGCCCGTTCTCGCGGGCCGCGGCGTTGACCCGCGTGATCCATAGGGCGCGGAATTCCCGCTTCTTCGCGCGGCGGTCGCGGTACGCGTACCGCAGGGCACGGGCGACGGCTTCCTTCGCCGAACGCAGCAGGTTCCCGTGGCCGCCGCGGAACCCCTTGGCCAGTTTGAATACCTTGCGGCGCTTCTTGTGCGAATGTACGGCTCTTTTTACGCGAGGC
>JAJZRM010000031.1 GCA_021802685.1 Deltaproteobacteria bacterium
CCGCCTCCTTCAGGTACAGCTCCATCCGCTCCATCTGCAAGTAGGGGCCTTCGTCCCACGCGATCCCGAGCCAGGACATGCCGTCCAGGATGGCCTGGACCGCTTCCGGCGTGGACCGCACCTGGTCGGTGTCCTCGATCCGCAGGATGAACTTCCCGCCCGAACGGCGCGCGTAAAGCCAGTTGAACAAGGCGGTCCGGGCACCCCCGATGTGCAGGTAGCCGGTGGGGCTGGGGGCGAAGCGCGTCACGATGTCTGGCATGAAAAGGTCCCTTCAGAGGACGGCAAGGCCCGCGTAGCCGACCACCTGGTCGAAATCCCGGCTGACGTCGCCGGAGGTCGCGTATTTTATCAGACGGGCTTCGGTGGCGCCAAGCCGGCACGCGGCGAACAGGACGGCGACCACCGGGATCACGCCGCACATGGAGATCTTCTCCGAGCGGACCGTCCGGTAAAGCCCCACCGGATCGAGGGCCAGCACCCGGTCGATCGCCTTTCGGTCCTTTTCCCTGGCCACCGCGTCGGGCACGTAATGGGACATGTCGGAGCTGGCCACGAGCAGGGGACGTTCCGAATCCGGTTCAATGGCCTTCGCCGCCCCTTCACCGATCTGCCGGCACTCCTCCAGGGACAGCCGGCCCAGGGCCACGGGGACGAATCGGAAATCCGGGCGGAACCGGTGGAGGAAGGGCAGCTGCACCTCGAGCGAGTGCTCCTGCGAATGGGCCGTCGCGTCTTCCCGGAGCACGGGACACGCTTCCTTCAGCCGGGCGGCGAGCTCCTCGTCCACGGGAACGTCCCCCCAGGGCATCCTCCAGGACCCGGAAGACAGGATCGCCGCATCTTCCCCGTACCCTGTGTGGTTCGGGCAGAAGATGACGGCTTTCCGGGGAATCCGCACCGAGGAGAACACCTCCCCCGCGACCGCGCCGGAATATGCGTACCCCGCGTGCGGGGAAACCACCGCGACCGCCGCCAGTTTCTCCTTCACTTCCCGGGTCAGCTCCTTTACGGTCCGGGACAGGCCGGAAGCGGTTCCGGGGTAGAACTGGCCGGCGACGGCGGGCATGCGGTCCATGGGTCCCATGATACAACACGATTTGTTTTTAGGCGATTGACAGGAAGAGGGCCGTTGCCTATAGTTATTGCTTTACTTTTAAGGGAAATTCTTGCTTTGTACATACGGGTGACCGAAATACCCGGAGGGGGGCTGGATGTTTTCGCCTCCAGGGGAAGGGCGTCGATCCCTCGGATTCTCGAGGGGATGAACCCCGCCCCGTTGACGGTATGCCGCCTGGTTGCCGCCGACCTGCTGCTCTCCGTCGATTCGGGCGACATCCTGGCGGAAGGGTCGTTCGAGGCGGAAGGGGAGTCGCCGTGCGACCGGTGCTCCGAACCGGTGTCGGTACGGTTCGGGAAAGCGTTCCACACCGTTCTGTCGCCGCAGGGGCAGGGCCCTAAGGGGACCGGCCCCATCGAACTGCACGCGGATGATCTGGACGTAGGGTATTACGACGGCAAGGGAGTCGAGGTCAACGACATTTTTTGGGAGCAGGTGGCCCTCGATATTCCGGTGAAGGTCGTCTGTTCGGAAAGTTGCCTGGGAGTATGCCCCGCGTGCGGGGCGAACCGGAACCGGGAGGCGTGCTCCTGCGAATCCCACGCGGCGCCCGGCCCGTTCGATGTGCTGAAGAACCTGAAAGGGAAAAAGGAGTAGACCATGCCGAATCCGAAACGACGGGGTTCCAAGTGCCGCAGGGACAAGCGGCGCACCCACAAGAAACTGGCCCAGCCGGCCGTGAGCACCTGCCCGCAGTGCAAGGGGGCCAAGCGGCCCCACACCGTCTGCCCGACGTGCGGGACCTATAAAGGCCGTGAAATCGTAGAAAAAGCGGAAGCCTGATCCCCTCCTCCCCTCGATGAAAATCGCCGTGGATGCCATGGGAGGGGATCACGCTCCGCGAGAGGTGGTTCGCGGAGCGATCCAGGCGGCCCGGGAGAACGGCTTCTCGCTGGTGCTGGTGGGCCAGGAGCCCCGGATCCGGGAAGAGCTCTCCGCCGTCGATTCCTCCGGGACGGACATCGAGGTCGTCCACGCCTCCGAAGTCGTCGAAATGTGCGACGTCCCCGGCATCGCGCTTCGCAAGAAACGGGATTCATCGATCCGGGTGGGGCTTTCCCTCGTGGCCGACGGGTCGGCCGCCTCCTTCGTCAGCGCGGGAAATTCCGGGGCGGTGATGGCGGGCGGGCTCCTGATCCTCAAGAAGATCCGCGGCGTGGACCGGCCGGCGATCGCGGCGACCATCCCGACGCCCCACGGTCCCGTGGTCCTCATCGATGCGGGCGCAAACGTGGGTTGCAAGCCCGTCCACCTGCTCCAGTTCGGTTTCATGGGCGAGGCGTATTCGAGGAGGATCCTCGGGATCCCTCGCCCCCGGGTCGCCGTGGTCAGCATCGGGGAGGAGGACCTGAAGGGGTCGGACCTCACTCGGGAAACGTGCGACCTGCTGCGGAACACGGGGCTTCGGTTCGTGGGCAACGCGGAAGGGCGGGACTTCTTTTCGGGAAAGGCCGACGTATTCGTGTGCGACGGATTCGTCGGGAACGTGGCGGTGAAGACGATGGAGGGGATGGCGCAGGCGTTCGGGCAGTTCCTGAAGGCCGAGATCGCCAAGTCCTCCCTCGCGAAGGTGGGCGCCATGCTCGCGGAGGGCGCGATCCGCAGCGTGCGGAAACGGCTCGATTACGCGGAGCACGGCGGCGCGCCGCTGCTGGGGGTCCGGGGCGGCGTCATGATCTGCCATGGGTCGTCCGACCGGAGGGCGATCAAGAACGCGATCCGCGCCGCGGGGTCCATGGCGCGCTTCGGGATGGACGAGGAGATTTCCCGGTCGATCGCCGCGCGCGGTCACGCATTGACGTAGGAAGCGGCGGCGAAGGATCGAAAACGGGGAGGGAACGCGTGGCATCGAAGATCGTCGGGCTGGGGATGCATGCCCCGCCGAAAAAGCTGACGAACCATGACCTGGAAAAGATGGTCGAGACCAGCGACAGCTGGATCCTCGAACGCACCGGGATCCGGTCCCGCCGGATCGCCGACCCGGGAGGGGCGAACTCCGACCTGGCGCTGATCGCGTCGAAACGGGCGCTCGCCGACGCGGGGGTCCGGCCCGAGGACATCGACCTGATCGTCGTCGGGACCTGCACGGCGGACATGCCGCTCCCGTCCACCGCCTGCTTCCTGCAGATGAAGCTGGGGGCGCGCAACGCTTGCGCGATGGACGTCAACGCGGCGTGCTCCGGTTTCCTCTACTCCCTTTCGGTGGCCGACGCCCTGATCCGGGCCGGGCGCGGGAAGAAGGCGCTGGTGCTCGGATCCGAGGTCCTCTCGTCGATCGTGGACTACACGGACCGGTCGACCTGCATCCTGTTCGGGGACGGCGCGGGGGCCGCGGTCCTTGCCGAGTGCGCGGAAGGGGAAGGGATCCTGTCGTGCCACCTGCAGTCCGACGGCGGCCTGTGGGAGCTGATCCACTGTCCCGGCCCGGGCACGGTGAACCCGCTGACGCCGGACCTTATCTCCCGGAGGATGATGTACCTGCGGATGTCCGGGAACGAGACGTTCAAGCACGCGGTCACCAAGATGGCCGACGTGGCCATGAAGGCGCTGTCCGAGAACGGGTTCGGGATCGACGACGTGGCCCTGTTCATCCCGCACCAGGCGAACCTGCGGATCATCAATGCCGTCGGAAAGCGGCTCGGCGTCCCTCCGGACCGGGTCTTCGTCAACCTCGAACAGTACGGCAACACGTCGGCCGCCTCGATACCGATCGCCCTTTCGGAGGCGAAGGCGCAGGGCCGGATCATGCCGGGCGATCTCGCCCTGCTGGTGGCGTTCGGCGCCGGCCTCACCTGGGCCTCGGCGCTGATCCGGATGTAGGGGAAGGGCATATGCCGGCCGGGCTGCTGTTTCCCGGGCAGGGGTCGCAGTTCCCGGGCATGGGGAAGGAGCTGTACGATGCCTGGCCCGCCGCGAGGAACGTGTTCGACGAGGTCTCCGAAGCGCTGTCGCAGGACATGGCCGCGCTCTGCTTTCGGGGGACCGAGGAGGATCTCCGGCTGACGGAAAACACGCAGCCGGCCATCTTCACGGTGAGCGTCGCCGCCTTCCGCGTCTTGACGGAAGAGGCGGGGATCGCTCCCGCGTGCGCCGCGGGGCACTCGCTGGGGGAATACTCCGCGCTGGCGGCCGCCGGGGTCCTTCCGCTGCGCGACGCGGCGCGGATCCTGCGCTCCCGGGGCAGGTACATGCAGGAAGCCGTCCCGGTGGGCGAGGGGGCGATGGCGGCCGTCATCGGGTTGCCGCCGGAGGGGGTGGAAGAGGCGTGCCGCCTGGCCTCGGGGCACGGCGTGGTGTCGCCGGCGAATTTCAACGGGGGCGGCCAGGTCGTCATCTCCGGCGCGGCGAAGGCGGTGGCCGCGGCGTGCGAGGCGGCGAAGGCGGCGGGGGCGAAGAAGGCCGTGCCGCTCCCGGTGAGCGCCCCGTTCCACTGCGCCCTGATGCGGCCCGCCGCCGAACGGCTCGCCCCGGAATTGCGGGCGGCCCCGCAAGGGGCATTCCGGTTTCCGGTGATCGCGAACGTGACGGCGGCCCCGTACCGGGACGGTGAACGGGCGGCGGACGTGCTCGAGCGCCAGGTCACCTCTCCGGTGCGGTGGGAGGAGTCGGTACGCGCGATGCGGGGAATGGGCGCGACGGCGTTCATCGAGGTCGGGCCGGGGAAGGTGCTGTCCGGGCTGGTCCGGCGCATCGAGAAGGACGCCCCCGCGGCGGCGTTCTGCGGGCCGCGGGACCTGGACGCCGTGGGTGCGTTGCGGCAGGCGTGAACAATTCGGGGCTGGGGGTGAAGGGATGATCTTGTCCGGCAAGGTGGCGCTGATCACCGGCTCGGCGCGCGGGATCGGGCGCGCGATCGCGGAACGGTTCTGCGCGGAGGGGGCGGCCGTCGTCGTCAACGACGTCGGAAGCGACGCCGGCGCCCGCGAGACGCTGGCAGCCATCGAGGCCTCCGGCGGCAAGGGGTCGGTGGAAATGTTCGACGTTTCCGACGCCGCGCAGGTCGATGCGGGGGTCAAGAACGTCCTGGAGGCCCACGGCCGGATCGACATCCTGGTCAACAACGCGGGGATCACCCGGGACAATCTGCTCCTGAGGATGTCGGAAGAGGAGTTCGACGCGGTCCTGCGGGTGAACCTGAAGGGCACCTTCCTGCTGACCAAGACCGTCACCCGCCACATGATGAAGCAGCGCAGCGGGCGGGTCGTCAACATCAGCTCGGTGGTCGGCATGATGGGGAACGCCGGCCAGTCGAACTACGCCGCGGCGAAGGCGGGGATCATCGGCTTCACCAAGGCGATGGCCCGCGAGCTCGCCCCCCGCAACGTCACGGTCAACGCGATCGCCCCGGGGTTCATCCGCACGGCGATGACGGCCGCGCTGCCCGAGGCCGTGCAGAAGGCGTTCCTCGCGCAGATTCCGCTGGGCCGGTTCGCGGAGCCGGGGGAAGTGGCCGACCTGGCCCTGTTCCTTTCCTCCGGCGCGGCTTCCTACATCACGGGACAGGTGGTCGGCATCAACGGCGGGATGTACATGTGATCTAAAATAAGAGGGAAGGGAGAAAAGGAATGTCGGTAGAAAAAAGGGTTCGGGAGATCGTGGCGGAGCAGCTGGAGCGGGACGTGAACGAGGTGAAGAACGAGTCGTCCTTCATCGACGACCTGGGCGCGGACTCCCTCGACATCGTCGAACTCGTGATGAAGATGGAAGAGGAGTTCTCCATCGAGATCCCGGACGAGGAAGCCGAGAAGATCAAGACCGTAAACGACGTGGTCCAGTACATCACGGCGCACAAGAAGTGACGCGAAAGGAATAAGATGCGAAGAGTTGTCGTAACGGGGCTTGGAGCGGTGACCCCTCTCGGGGTGGGGGTTTCTCCCACCTGGGAGGCGGCGCAGGCCGGGAAGTCGGGCGTGGGCCCCATCACGCGTTTCGACGTGAAGGAGTTCTCGACCCGGATCGCGGCCGAGGTGAAGGGCTTCCAGGCGGAAGACTTCATCGACAGGAAAGAGATCAAGCGGATGGACCCGTTCATCCACTACGCCATGGCGGCCGCGCAGATGGCGATGGAGGACTCGGGGCTCTCGATCGACGCCTCCCTGGCCCCCCGGACGGGGGTCTACATGGGAAGCGGTTTGGGAGGGCTCTCCTCCCTCGAGCGGTATCACAAGGCCTACCTGCTCGAGGGAGGGGCGAAAAAGATCAGCCCCTTTTTCATCCCCATGCTCATCTCCAACCTCGCGCCGGGCCACATCGCCATGCGGTACGGCGCCAAGGGGCCGAACATCGCCACCACGACGGCGTGCGCCGCTTCGAGCCACGCCATCGGGGAGGCGATGCACTCCATCCGGAACGGGGTCTGCGACGTGGTCATCGCCGGCGGGGCGGAAGCGACGATCACCCCGCTGGGACTGGGGGGCTTCTGCTCGATGAAGGCCCTGTCCACCCGGAACGACGATCCGGCCGCGGCGTCCCGCCCGTTCGACAAGGACCGCGACGGCTTCCTGATGGGGGAAGGATCGGCGATCCTCATTCTCGAGGAACTCGGGTTTGCGAAGAAGCGGGGCGCGAAGATCTACGCGGAACTGTGCGGGTACGGCTGCTCGGCCGACGCCTACCACGTCACGGCGCCGGCGCCGGGCGGGGAAGGGGCGGCGCGGGCCATGGCCGCGGCGCTGTCCGACGCGGGGGTTCCGGCCGGCGACGTGGATTACATCAACGCGCACGGGACCTCTACGCCGTACAACGACCTCTTCGAGACGATGGCCATAAAGACCCTCTTCGGCGAGCGCGCAAAGGACATCCCCGTCAGTTCGACGAAGTCGATGACGGGGCATCTTCTCGGTGCGTCCGGCGCCATCGAGGGAATGTTCTGTTCCCTCGCGATCCGCGACGGCGTCGTCCCTCCGACGATCAACTACACGACGCCGGATCCGGAATGCGACCTCGATTACGTGCCGAACAGGAAGCGGAGGCAGCCGGTCCGGTACGCCCTCTCCAACTCGTTCGGGTTCGGCGGCACGAACTCCGTGCTGCTGTTCGGCCGGTTCGAGGAGTAACCGGGCATGCCCGCTCCGCCCCGCCGGGTCGTCGTCGCCTCCGACCACGCCGGCGTCGAGATGAAGCGCCGCCTGCTGGAGGCGATCGCGGAGATGGGGATCGAGGCCGAGGACCTGGGCACGGGGACCGCCGCGTCGGTGGACTACCCGGACTACGCGGCGGCGGTGGCCGGGCGCGTCTCGCGGGGGACGGCGGACGCCGGGGTGCTGGTGTGCGGCACCGGCCTGGGGATGTCGATCGCCGCGAACAAGTTCCCCAACGTGCGCGCGGCGGTGCTGTACGACGACACGGCGGCGCACTACGCGCGGCTGCACAACGACGCCAACGTCGCGGTCTTCGGCGCGCGCACCATGGACGCGGGGGACGCGGCGCGGCGGCTGCGCCTGTTCCTGTCGGAGCCGTTCGAAGGAGGGCGCCACGCGGGGCGCGTGGGAAAGATCCGCGGGATCGAGGAAAAAATCGCGGCCGGCCCGGGAACCGGGCACGCCGGTCGAGGAGGCGCTCGCATGTCCTTTCTGAAGGAAACCGACCCGGAAATCTACGACATCATCCGGAAAGAGACGGAGCGGCAGGCATACAAGCTCGAGCTGATCGCTTCCGAGAATTTCGTCAGCGAAGCGGTGCTCGAGGCCACGGGATCGGTCCTGACGAACAAGTACGCGGAGGGGTACCCCGGGAAGCGGTATTACGGGGGGTGCGAATTCGTCGACCAGGCGGAATCCCTGGCGATCGAGCGCGCGAAGAAGATCTTCGGCGCGGACCACGTCAACGTCCAGCCCCACTCCGGTTCCCAGGCGAACATGGCGGTGTACCTTTCCGTGATGAACCCCGGGGACACGATGCTCGGGATGAACCTCTCCCACGGCGGCCATCTGACGCACGGAAGCCCCGTCAACTTCTCGGGGAAACTTTTCCGGGTGGTGGCGTACGGCGTCCGGGAAGACACCGAGACCATCGACTTCGACCAGGTCCGGGACCTCGCCCTCAAGCACCGCCCCAAGCTGATCGTCGTGGGCGCCTCCGCGTACCCGCGGACCATCGGTTTCAAGGCGTTCCGGGAAATCGCCGACGAGGCCGGCTGCATGGTGATGGCGGACATCGCCCACATCGCCGGCATGGTCGCCGTCGGGCTGCACCCGAGCCCCGTCCCGTACTGCGAATTCGTGACGACGACGACCCACAAGACGCTGCGCGGCCCCCGCGCCGGCATGATCATGTGCCGGGAGGACCAGGCGAAGAAGCTGAACTCCGCGATCTTCCCGGGGATCCAGGGCGGCCCCCTGATGCACGTGATCGCGGCGAAGGCCGTCGCCCTCAAGGAGGCGATGGCGCCCTCGTTCAAGGCGTACCAGGCGCAGATCCTGCGCAACGCCGCGGCGATGGCCGGGACCCTGTCCGCGCGGGGGCATCGGCTGGTGTCCGGCGGCACGGACAACCACCTGATGCTCGTGAACCTGAAGGATTCCCCGCTGACCGGGAAGGAGGCCGAAGAGGCGCTGGAGCGCGTCGGGATCACGGTCAACAAGAACACCGTCCCCTTCGAGACGCGCAGCCCGTTCGTGACGAGCGGGGTCCGGATCGGGACCCCCGCGCTCACCACCCGCGGGATGAAGGAAAAGGAAATGGAGCGGATCGGCGGCTGGATCGCCGACGTGCTGGCTTCCCCGGCGGACGCTTCCGTGCAGAGGAGGGTCTCCGCGGAGGTCCGCGCGCTCTGCGACGCCTTCCCGCTGTACGCGGGACATCTCGATGCCTTGCGGGGGGGATCGGCTCCTTGACGACGGGGACCCGTCACCGTCCCGACTGGGACACCTACTTCATGGACATGGCGAAGCTCGCCGCGAGGCGCTCGTCGTGCCTGCGGCGCGCGGTCGGCGCGGTCCTCGTGAAGGACCGGCGCATGCTGGCCACCGGGTACAACGGCGTCCCGTCCGGCGTGACCCATTGCGACGTCACCGGTTGCCTCCGGGACCGGCTGAACGTCCCTTCGGGGGAGCGGCACGAGCTGTGCCGCGGGCTGCACGCGGAGCAGAACGCCATCATCCAGGCCGCTTTCCATGGCGTGTCGATCCGGGACGCCGTGCTGTACTGCACCAACCTTCCTTGCATCATCTGCGCGAAGATGCTCATCAACGCGGGGGTTCGGCGGGTCGTCTACCTGGAAGGGTACAGCGACACCCTCACGCTGGAAATGCTCTCCGAGGCGGGGATGGAACTCAGGCAATTGGAGGGGAGCGGCCCTTGAGGTGCCCCCGGTGCGGCCACGACGACAATAAAGTGGTCGACTCGCGGGCGGGCAAGGACGGCGACGTCATCCGGCGGAGAAGGGAGTGCACCTCCTGCAGGCGCCGGTTCACCACGTACGAGCGGATCGAGGAGGAACTCCCGCTCGTCGTGAAGCGGGACGGGAGGAGGGAGCCGTTCGACCGGCAGAAGATCCTGTCGGGCATCCTCAAGGCGTGCGAGAAGCGGCCCGTCAGCTACTCCGCCATCGAACATCTCGTGGAATCCCTCGAAATGGAGCTCCAGGCCGGCGCCGAGAAGGAGATCTCGTCGATCCGGATCGGCGAACGTGTCATGGAGAAGCTGCTCCAGATGGACGACGTCGCGTACGTCCGGTTCGCTTCGGTGTACCGGCAGTTCAAGGACGTGAGCCAGTTCGTGGAGGAGATCAAGACGCTGATCACGGATCCCGGCGACCGCCGCGGCAAGACGTGATGGCCGCGCCGGAATTCCCCCGCGCGGACTTCATGCGCGCGGCGTTGCGGCTGGCCCGGAAAGGCGTCGGGCGGACCAGCCCCAATCCCGCCGTCGGCGCGGTGGCCGTCCGCGCAGGCCGCGTGGTCGGGAAAGGGTTCCACCGGGCGGCGGGACAGCCGCACGCCGAGGTCGAGGCGCTTCGGGACGCGGGGAAGGCGGCGCGCGGAGCCGACCTGTACGTCACGCTGGAGCCGTGCGTCCATCACGGGCGAACCGGCCCGTGCACCGATGCGATCCTCGATGCGGGGATTGCCCGCGTCGCCTACGCGATGGAGGACCCCAACCCGAAAGTCTCGGGCGCCGGCGCGAAGCGGCTGCGGGAGGCGGGGCTATCCGTCCACGGAGGGCTTCTTTCGGAGCAGGCCCGGGAACTCAACCGGGGCTACTGCCGCTGGATCGTATCGGGGAAGCCGTTCGTCACGCTGAAACTCGCGGTTTCCCTCGATGGCCAGATCGCCGCGGCCGGCGGGGATTCCCGGTGGATCACCGGAGAAAAGGCGCGCGGGGCGGTCCACAGGATGCGGTCCGAAGCGGACGCGGTCCTCGTCGGGGGTGAAACCGTCCGCAGGGACGACCCGTTGCTGACCGCTCGCCTGCCCGGGGCGCGCAATCCCAAGCGGCTGGTCCTGACCGCGCGCCCGGCCGCCCTCGTCCGGAAACGGGTCTGCCGGGAACCGGGCGGCGAGCTTCTCGTGGCGTGTCCGTCGGGGGTTCCCCGGCGGGAAACCGAGGCGATCCGGAAGCTGGGTGCCCGCATTCTCCCGCTCCCCTCCCGGGGCGGAAAGATCCGGGCGGCGGATCTCCTCGCGGCCTTGGGGGCGGAAGGGATCACCTCCCTGCTGGTCGAGGGGGGCGGCAGGACGGCCGGGTGGCTGGCCGCGGAAGGGGCGGTCGACCGGTACGTGGTGTTCGTCGCGCCGCTGTTGCTGGGAGAGGGCGTGCGGGCCATGACGGGATGGATGTGCCGCGCCCCGGGCTCCGGGACCCGGCTGGCGTTCACCTCCGTGCGGCGGGTCGGCCCCGATATCATGTTGATCGCCGAACCTGCGACCTGAGGAGGGTGGCATGTTCACGGGAATCGTCGAGGACGTGGGAACCGTCGAGTCGCTGTCGCCCCTCCGGGCGGGAACGGCGCTCACCGTCGCCACGCGCCTCCCGGACGAGGGGATGGCGGTGGGCGACTCCGTCGCGGTGGCCGGCGTGTGCCTTACGGTGACCCGCAGGGAACCGGGCAGGTTCACCGCCGACGTTTCGAAGGAATCGCTGTCGAAAACGACCCTGGGGGACCTCCGGCCGGGGGGCAGGGTCAACCTGGAGCGGTCCCTCACGCTCTCGGGGCGCCTCGGGGGGCACTTCGTTTACGGCCATGTGGACGGCACCGCGTCGATCCGGGAGATCCGCCCTCTCGGGGAAGCGCGGGTATTCCATCTCCAGGCCGATCCTTCTATAATGAAGTTCGTCGTTTACAAGGGGGCGGTCGCCGTGGACGGCGTGAGTCTCACGGTCAGCGCCGTGCAGCGGGACGGATTCGAACTGGCCCTTATTCCGATCACGCTCGAACGGACGACCTTGGGGGCAACGCGCCCGGGGACCCGGGTCAACCTGGAAACCGATATCGTGGGGAAGTACGTCTTCAGGTATCTCGGCGGCGGTGGCGGCGAAGGCGGAATCACACTGGACTTTCTGAAACGACACGGGATTTCGTAGTCTGGGAGAGGACTTTGAGATGCCGCTTTCCACGATAGAGGAAGCCCTTGCGGACATCCGCGGGGGGAAGATGGTCATCCTCGTCGATGACGAGGAACGGGAAAACGAGGGGGACCTGACCCTCGCGGCGGAATTCGTCACCCCCGAGGCGATCAACTTCATGGTCCGGCACGGCCGGGGTCTCGTCTGCCTGAGCATCACGGAAGAGAAGGCCCGCCAGCTCCACCTCCCGCCGATGGTTTCCGACAACACCTCCTCCTTCGGGACCGCCTTCACCGTCTCCATCGAGGCGCGCCGGGGGGTCAGCACCGGGATCTCCGCCCACGACCGGGCGACGACGATCCGGACCGCGATCGCGGAAAACGCGGGTCCCCAGGACCTGGCCCGCCCCGGCCATGTATTCCCCATCATCGCCCGGAAGGGCGGGGTGCTGGTCCGCACGGGGCAGACGGAAGGTTCGGTCGACCTGGCGCGCCTGGCCGGCTGCGTTCCCGCCGGCGTCATCTGCGAGATCATGAAGGACGACGGCACCATGGCCCGGCTGCCCGACCTCGAGGAGTTCTCCGCCGAGCACGGCCTGAAGATCGTCTCCATCAAGGAACTGATCGAGTACCGGATGCGCCGGGAACGGATGGTGAAACGGGGAGGCGGCGCGCACATGCCCCTGCGCGTCGGCGGGGATTTCAAGGCGTACTCCTACTCCAACGAGCTCAACGGGGAAACCCACATCGCCCTCGTCAAGGGGGAGATCCGGCCGGAGGAGCCGGTGCTGGTCCGCGTGCACTCGGAATGCCTCACGGGCGACGTGTTCGGGTCCCTCCGGTGCGACTGCGGCGAGCAGCTGATGAGCGCCCTGCTGCGGATCGAGGCCGACGGGAAAGGGGTCCTGCTCTACATGCGCCAGGAAGGCCGGGGGATCGGCCTGGAGAACAAGATCCGGGCCTACAACCTGCAGGACGAGGGATTTGACACGGTGGAGGCGAACCAGCGGCTGGGCTTCAAGCCCGACCTGCGGGAATACGGGGTCGGGGCCCAGATCCTCGTGGACCTCGGCGTCCGGAAGATCCGGCTGTTGACGAACAATCCCAAGAAGATCGTCGGCCTTACCGGGTACGGGCTGGAGGTGGTCGAACGGGTTCCGATCGAGATCGCCCCCAACGAGGCGAACGTCCGGTACCTCCGGACGAAAAGGAAGAAGCTCGGTCACATACTGAACGTGGAGTAGGAGGGCAAAGGGAGATGCGGGTGGTAGAGGGAGAACTGCAGGGCCAGGGCTTGAAGGTTGCGGTCGTCGTGTCCCGCTTCAACAGCTTCATCACGGAACGAGTGGTCGAT
>JAJZRM010000032.1 GCA_021802685.1 Deltaproteobacteria bacterium
ATCCTCCGCTCGATCCAGACCCGCCCGCCCGGGGACCGCCAGGCCGACCGGAGAAGGAGCGCCGCGGCCATGGGTACGGCGAGGAAGAGAATCGGGTTCCGGCGCGCGGACTCCGATGCGCGGATGAGGATCCGTGTCGCAGCCGGGAGTTGAACCTGGGAGTCCGAGTAGACCTCGGCGAAACTCGGGAGGACGGACACGAGGAAGAACGCCGATACGGCGACGAGCATCGCGAGCAGGAGCGCGGGATACGTCGCGGCGGCGATGACGGTCCGCCGGACCTCGCGGAGGCGGGAAAGCTGCTCCAGATGCCGCGCGATCGCCTCGGGAACCGTGGCCGTCCGTTCGGCGGCCTCGATCGATGCGACGAAATGGGGCGGGAAAACCGACGGAAAGCCGGACGCCGCTTCGGAGAGCGCCCGCCCTCCTTCCACCTCCGCGGCGACCGCCAGCGCCACGCGGCCCACGGCGGTCTCTTCCCGGCGGGAGACGGCGTCCCGCAAAGCTTGCGCCACCGGGATCCCCGCCCGAAGCAGCACCGCCCACTGCTTGAGGAAAGCGGTCGCCTCCTCGTCGGAGACCCCGCGCCTCGACCCCTTCCCGGCACGGGAAGCATCGCGGCAGTCGAGGAGAAACGCGTCGCCGGCCGACTCGACGATGGCGCGGGCCTGGTCGGCCGACCCCGCGATGACCATGCGATCGGCCACCTGTCCGCCGCGCGATTCGACGCGGCAGGCAAACCGGCGGTAACCTTCGGATCTCAAGGGATGGTTTCCCCCGCCCCGGCTCAAAGTGCCGGATGCCTTCTCTTCTGCGAGGGAGACATCATCGTCCCGATCGATTAACCCGGGACAACGGACGGATCAAGAATCTGTAAACAGTGCGCCGCGGATCTAAGTGCTCCAGTTCATAAATACGGTAACGCACCGAGAGCATCGATGCGCCGCATCCGGCAAGGCGCGCGACTGAGGCGCACTGTGAAGTACGGCGCAAGGAGCGCAACGCAGCCGTGGCGGATGCAGCGACGGTCGAATGCTACCGTAATTATGAATTGGAGCACTCAGGCTTCGATGCCCGGTCCTTCCGCCGTTTCATCGCGACGAGCCCGGCGATCCCGGAGCCGAAAAGCCATGCGGTGCCCGGGATGGGGATTCCGGCGTCGGCGGTCCGATCCAGCAGCGTCAGCTGCCCGCCGAGGTCTTTGGAAAACGCGGCCGCATGCCAGGTGAAGCCGTCCGCGAGCTCGCCCAGCGGTATCGCCCAGTCGATGTACTTCCCGTTCCGATCGTATCGGAGAGAGAACGCATACTCTTTCCCGCCGACGATCGTTCCGCCGCCCGGAGTGAACTTCAGGCCGCCACCCAGCCTCGGCGTCACGGAAACGTCGACGTAGCTGCCGACGCCGAAACCCAGCGGGTTCGTGAACGCCGTAAAGTTCTCTTCATTTCCCGTATCGAGAAAGAAACCATAGAGGTCGGCGTATCCGCCGGCACCCCGGCCGGGGCTGCCGTAAAGTTCGATGCGGAAATAGCGGTACCCACTGTCCACGGCGTAAAAGGCGTTGCGGATGTCTTGCCCGTCGGCGAGGGGAACGTCTCTTGAATCCCGAACCAATTGGTAGCCGCCGGTCCAATCATACCAGGAGAATGCTGGAGTGTAGCAGGCAGAGGCGGGCTGGAGCGTAGCGAAGAGGGAGATCGACATGGTAAAGAGCGCTACAATCAGGTATCTGCCGGATCGAATCATAACATTCCCTCCATATAAAGATTCAGTTAAGATATAATAAAGACAATGTAAAGAATAAATACGTATTTAGTTTGTAAAATATACTTCACTTTTCGTGCCATGCGACAAATTTCACCTATGTATTTATATTTCATAGAGTTTTCCAAAACGATCAAAATAGTCGTTGCTATTTTTTTATCTTATTTCGGTAGAAATTATCCAAATAAATGCCAACCTCTAAAGTAAGTACAAAAAGCAGGGGTTACCGGTGGCACGGTATAGCGGATATCATCGGCCCGATGTGTTAATTCGGGACGATGGACGGATCAAGAATGGATGAAATCAGGACAGGAAAAGGATCTTGAAGAGGTAGAGGAAGGCTCCCACGATCCCTCCGACCACCGCGCCGTTGAGTCGTATGTACTGGAGCTCGTCCCCTACCTTCTCCTCGATCTGGTGGACGAGCGTGCGATCCTCCAGTTTGTCGAGGCTGCTTCGGACCATCTCGCCGACGTAGCCATGATGTTTTTCCACGAGGTAAACGAACGTTTCCCGGACCCAGGCGTCCAGGCGGTCCCGGAGGGCGTCGTCTTTCCGGAGGTCCTCCAGGGAACCTTCCAGGAAATTCTCCAGAAGGCGGGCCAGGTCCGAAACTTCGCTATCCAGCTGGTCCAGGACGGTCCCCTTGAATCGGGAAAGCACCCCGCGGATGTACTCCCTGGCCTCCGCGTTATCGGCAAGGCGCGCCTGGAGCGCTTCGATCATGCCGACGGTCTCGGGGTCGTTGGCGCTCAGCCTTTGCGCGAATTCCAGCAGGATGGCGTCCTGGCGCTCCCGGAGAGGATGTCGGGGGTTGTCCTGCGCATCGCGAAGGAACCGTTCCAGGTTCCTGAGGATCACGTCGACGGCCTCGTCGACGTTGATCGCATCGACTTCCTCCAGGACGCCGATCGATATGTCGCGGAAGAGACCGCCCCGGTGCCGATAATCGCCCATCATCTTCCGGAACAGCCCTGCAAAGACGGTCCTCGCCGCGGGATCGCGCACGCTCCTCTCCAGGGTCTTGAGGAGCAGGTCCCACAGCGCCTCGTGTTCCCCGCGCCGCATGGTTCGCACGATCCAGTCTCCGAGCGGCTGCGCGAGGTCCGTCTTCCGCAGCTGGTCTTTCAGCACCCGTTCGAGGAAGCCGGCGACCTCCGGTCCGTCCAGCCCCTGGGCCATTCTGGCGAGCAGGCTGCGGAGGATCTCCACCAGCTGCTTCCGGTGCCGGACGTCTCCCAGATGATGGAGCAGCGCCTCCGAAACCGAGAAGCGGGCCAGGTGCTCCACGATCACGGGCGGCGAGAGCCACTTGTTCTGCACCATGTCCGTGATCCCGTCGACGATCTTCGACCGGTTTTTCGTGATGATGTCCGTGTGCCGCCTGAGGAAGGGGATCGGAACTTCCCGGAAAAGGGCGGTGACCGCGAACCAGTCGGCCATCGCGCCCACGGTGCCCGCCTCGAATGCGGCGGCAAGCGTGCTCCACGCGGGACCGCGAACGTACCCTTTGAAGATCAGCGCCTCCACAAGGACGAACCCGCCCGTCGTCGCGCAGAGCGAGATCGCGCCGAGCCGGCGTTTGGAGACCATAGCGCCCCCTCCGCTTTTTCCCTGCAGTATAAACCCGATTCGAGCCCGGATCGTTCGGCATGGATGGGCTCCGTAGGCAAGTAATGAATTAAGTTTTTGACGAATCGGAAACGATGTTTTTTGCAGCTGTAAGATAACCCCGTACTCCTAAAAAAAATTCCTGGGAGGGCGCCCATGGGCCTTTGGGATGATGTCGTCAAGGGGAACGTCGTCACCGGGCTGGCCATCGGAATCGGCGCCGCAGTCCTGGCGCCCGTGGTCGTTCCCATCCTGGCGAGCGCGGCCAAGCCTTTGACCAAAGCCGCCATCAAGGGGGGACTTGCGCTTTACGAATCGGGAAGGGAAACCTTCGAGGAGGTCGGCGAGGTCCTCGAGGACCTTGTGGCGGAAGCGCAGGCGGAGCTGGCCGAGGAGCGGAAAGCCGCCATCGCGGCCGCCGCGGAAGGAGAGGGAAAGACATGACCGTTCCGTCCGCTTCGATCCGTCACCGGATGGCCGGGAGGTTGCGGTTGAAAATCCCCGCCAGAAAAGGGGATCCCGCATATTTTACGGCCTTGGCTCAGGCATTCTCGGAGTACCCGGGACTCCGGAATGTGGAAGTGAACCCGGAAACAGGGAGCGTCCTTTTTCTTCATTCGGCCGATCCCGACGCGATGGTCGCCTTCGCGGAGGGCAAGGAGCTGTTCCATATTTCCGAGAGCGCGAAACATCCCGTCCATGTTTCCACGGGGGTCAAGGCGAAATACAGGGAACTCGACGAAAAGGTGAAACGGGTCACGAAAGGGGAATGGGACGTGCCTTCCGTCGCCTTTTTCGGCCTGTTGGGCGCCGGCGCCTACCAGATCGCGCGGGGAAACTTCGCCGCCCCCGCCTGGTACACGGCGTTCTGGTACGCGCTCAACATCTTCCTGAAGGCCCAGAAAGGAGACAACGGGAGTACGGAATGAAGAGGAAATAAGCGCGCGAAGAAAAGCCGAAGGGTCGAGAGAGGCGAACCGACAGGACAAAGGAGGGCGCCATGGAGCAGGAGGAGAAGACCGGAGAGGCCAGACCGGCCGAGGAGCTCGGAAGGATCGGGACGACGGTCAAGGAGGGAATCGTCGGAAGCCTGAAGGGGATCAACGAAATCGAAGCGGAGATCGTGAGTCTCGTGCGGAACACGGTCTCCGGCACCCTGAGCGCCACCAAGGATGTCGCCACCGAAGGGATCGCCGTCGCGAAGGAGGTCATGAAAGGCGCCATCCAGGCCACCGAGGAAGTCGGCACCGGACTCGTCCTCGGAACGAAAAGCGTGGCCAAGGGGATCATCATGGGGGTGAGCGACGTCGGGGGGGACGTGATCTCGGTCTCCAGCCAGACCGCGAGGGGCGCCGTGAAAGGCGCCTCGGAAGTCGGCGCGGACGTGGCCCTCGTGGCGAGAAGAGCGGTCGAGGGCGTCATCGAGGCCACCAAAGAGATCGGCGGCCCGGCAGAGGAGGCCGCGAAAGTGGCCGTCGGCGGCGCCATCGAAGCGGCGGGCGCCATCGGGAACACGGCGGTACGCGCCGTGAAGGAGATCCTCCTCGGCGTGGTCGGAGGCGTCAAGGAAGTCGCCACCGCCGCGCTTCCGAAGCCGCGCCGGGAAGGCGCATCGCTTAAGGAACCCGTGAATCCGGAATAGAGCCGTCCGGCGTGGGCGTATCTCCTTGCGCATCGTTCCCCCGGACCGTTTCCGGAAAGGACGTTCGTCCGATCCATGCGGCGGTTCGGGGAAGGGCGCGGTTTCGTGTCCGGGGGCTATATCGTTCGGAAACGCTTGCCCGGTATCTCGAGGATCGTCTGCCGGGAGCGGAGGGGGTCCTCCGCTTCTCCGTAAACGTTTTCACCGGGAATGTCCTGGTGTACTTCGAGCCCGGCTGCGACGCGGGCGCCATCGCCCTGCGGATCGAGTCGCTGATTCCCGGATTCGGAACGGCGGAGCGGGGCGACCGGCCGGCCGATCCGCGTCCCGAGGTTTCCGGCGCCGTTCCCGTCAGGCGCCGGCAGCTTCGGCTGGTCGTCAAGAAGGCGGAAAGGCAGGAAGCCGTTCCCTGGCATCGAGTGGAGGCGGAAGAGGCCGTCTCCCTCCTCGGGACGTCCCGCCGGTTCGGGCTGTCCCGGGAATCGGCGGGGATTCTCCTGAAGAAGTACGGTCCGAACCTCCTTCCCGAGTCGGTTCCCCGGTCCGGTTGGCGCATCCTGCTGGACCTGGTCGCGTCCTTCCCGAACGCCCTCCTCGGCGTTGCCGCAGGAATATCGCTGGTCACCGGGGGCGCGGCGGATGCGGTGGTGATCCTGGCGGTCGTGGCGCTGAACGCCGCCATCGGATACGTGACCGAGACCCAATCCGAAAAAACCATTCATTCCTTGAAGAGACTGGTCCGTCCCTCCGCACTCGTCATCCGGGACGGAAAGCCCCGGACGGTCCAGGGGGAAGAGATCGTGCCGGGGGACCTGCTGGTCCTTCGGCCCGGCAGTTACATCGTGGCGGACGCCCGTCTTGTGGATTCAAGCCATCTGAGCGTCGACGAGTCGGTGCTCACCGGTGAAAGCCTCCCGGTGATCAAGGACACGGCGCCCCTTCCGGTCGATGACATTCCCCTGGGGGACCGGGTCAACATGGTCTACATGGGGACCCTGGTCACGGGGGGGCAGGGATTTGCCGTCGTGGTGGCCACGGCGAGGTTCACGGAACTCGGGAAGATCCAGGAACTGATCGGGGAAGCCCGTCCCCCGGAAACCCCGATGGAAAGACAGCTGGACCGGATGGGGAACCAGCTGGTCCTGATCAGCGTCGGCGTTTGCGGCCTGGTGTTCCTCATCGGGCTGCTGAGAGGATACGGGTTCCTCCAGATGCTCAAGATCGCCATCTCCCTCGCCGTCGCCGCGGTCCCCGAAGGGCTGCCCACCGTCGCGACCACCACCCTTGCCCTTGGGGTGAGGGAGATGCGCCGCCGCAACGTCCTGATCCGGCATCTGGATGCGGTGGAAACCTTGGGATCGATGCAGACCATCTGCCTCGACAAGACGGGAACCCTGACGTTCAACCGGATGTCCGTCATCGAAATCAACGTCGGCGGAAGGCGGCTGGCCGCATCGGACGGGCGGTTCCTGGCGGAAGGGATTCCCGTCGATCCCTATGGATGCGAAGAGCTGCTGCGTCTTCTCCACGTTTCGGTCCTGTGCAACGAAACGGAGATCGAGGGAGAAGACGGGCGGTACAGCCTCCAGGGCTCGTCCACCGAGAACGCCCTGGTCCTGATGGCGATGGACGCCGGCATCGACGTCCGGAGCCTGCGGGAGCGGCATCCCCTCCTCGGCATCTCCCACCGGTCGGAGAACCGGAACCACATGGAAACGGTTCACGAGGTCTTCGGGGGAACGCGCTTCACCGCCATGAAAGGAAGCCCCCTGGAAGTGCTCGCCATGTGCGGCTGGCACATCCGGGACGGATGCCGGCGACCTCTCACGGAAGAGATGCGCCTCGATATCGAAGCGATCAACGAAAAGATGGCGGGAAACGCCCTGAGGGTCCTGGGCCTGGCCTACGGTTACCAGTGGGAGAACGAGAGGGAGCCCGCCCCCGAAGACGGCCTGATCTGGCTTGGCCTGATCGGGATGGCGGACATCCTGCGGCCGGGGATGAAGGACCTGATCCACGCGTTTCACGGCGCCGGCATCGACACGGTCATGATCACCGGAGACCAGAGCCCGACGGCTTACGCCATCGGGGACGCGTTGGAATTGAGCCGGGGGATGCCGCTCAACATCCTGGACTCCACGCAGCTGGGATCGCTCGACGCCGAGGTCCTGGATGCCGTTGCGAGGCGCGTGGACGTCTTTGCCCGCGTCAGTCCCGCCCACAAGCTGCGTATCGTGCAGGCGTTGCAAAGGGCGGGAAAGGTCGTGGCGATGACCGGGGACGGCATCAACGACGGACCCGCCCTGAAAGCCGCGGACATCGGGATCGCCATGGGGAACACCGGGACGGACGTGGCCCGGGAGGTCGCCGACGTCGTGCTCGAGGACGATAACCTGGAAACGATGATCGTCGCCATCAGCCAGGGGCGCACCATCTACAGCAACATCCGGAAATCCGTCCATTACCTCCTCGCGACCAACATGAGCGAGATCCTGGTGACGTTCGGCGCGGTCGCCGCCGGAGCGGGGCAGCCTCTCACCACGGCGCAGCTCCTCTGGATCAATATGATTTCCGACGTCTTCCCCAGCCTGGCCCTGGCCCTCGAACCGCCGGAACCGGACGTCCTCCGCCGCCCCCCGCGGGATCCGGGGGAGCCGATCATCCAGCCGGCGGATTTCAAGAGGATCGGTTTCGAGTCGGCCGTTTTGTCGATGTCCACCCTCGGCGCTTACGGGTACGGGCTGGCGCGGTACGGCCCCGGTCCAAGGGCCGGAACGATCGCCTTCATGAGCCTGACCCTGGGACAGCTCCTCCACGCGATCAGCTGCCGCTCCGAGACGGTCTCGCTGTTCGATTCCCGGAAGCTTCCCCCGAACCGGTACCTTACCGGGGCCCTCGCCGGTTCCGTCGCGCTCCAGGCATCGGCCGTGGTGTTCCCTCCTTTAAGGAGCCTTCTGGGGATAACCGCCATCGCCCCCGGCGACGGACTGGTCATCGGCGGAGCCGCGCTTGCGCCGCTCCTTGTCAACGAAGGGACGAAACGTGCCGTCGATCGGGGGGCGCAATGAAAAAGGACTTCATGTTCACTTCCGAATCGGTCACGGAAGGACATCCCGACAAGCTCTGCGACCAGATCAGCGATGCGATCGTGGACCACTGCCTGCGCCAGGATCCGTTCGCCCGGGTGATCGCGGAGTGCGCCGTCTCCACATCCATCGTCTTCATCGCGGCGAGGTTCGCCGTGGACGGGACGGTGGATTTTCCGGGGATCGCCCGCCGGGTCATCGGCCAGGTCGGTTACGAGCAGGAGGCGTTCAACCCGAAGACGTGCAGCATCGTCACGAGCCTGCGGGAGCTGCCCGTCGACCGTTCCCTCCGGTTCGACGAAAGGACGCTGCCGGACGAGGAGATCGAGCGGATCCCCGTGCGGAACCAGGTCACCGTGTTCGGTTTCGCCTGCAACCAGACTCCCTCGCTGATGCCCCTCCCCATCTGGCTCGCCCACAAGCTCGCCCGCAGGCTCACCTCCGTGCGGCTGCAAAAGATCCTGCCCTACCTGGCCCCCGACGGTTCCACCCAGGTCGGGATCGAATACAAGGACCGCAAGCCTTTCCGGGTCCACAGCCTCACCGTGGTGACGAGCCAGAATCGGGAAGGGGACCCGGATCCGGAACGCCTGAGGAAAGAGATCCGGGAAGCCGTCATCGACGAAGTCTTCGGAGACGAGGCGATCCGACCGGACAACGACACCCGGGTTTTCGTCAATCCGGATGGGCCTTTCCCCGTGGGAGGTCCGTCCATTCACTCCGGTTTGACAGGGCGGAAGAACGCGATCGACACGTATGGCGAGTACTCCCGGCACAGCGGGTCGGCGTTGAGCGGAAAGGACCCGGTCCGGATCGATCGAATCGGCGCATATGCGGCCCGATATGCGGCGAAAAACATCGTGGCGGCGGGGGTCGCCGACGAATGCGAAGTCCAGTTGAGCTATTCGATCGGCCTGTCCCGGCCGGTGAGCGTTCAGGTCGAAACGTTCGGCACGGGGAGAAGACCCGACGGAGAGATCGCCGGGGCATTGGAAAAGGCCTTCGATTTTCGCCTCGCGGGGATTCTCCGCCAATTCAACATGAGGCACCTTCCCGGGATCGTGAAAGGCGGTTTCTACAGGAAGTTGGCCGCGTATGGGCACATGGGAAGGATGGACATCGGATTGCCGTGGGAGGTGGCGGACAAGATCCACCTGCTGTCGCTATGAGAGGGTTCAGATCAAGGCGGTGAGCAGGGAGAACGCGCTTCCCTCGAAGGCCTTTTCGACCAGGGTGCCGAGGAGGGCTTTTTTCAGCATCGTCCCCGCTTTGAGGGACGCCTCGTAGATATACTGATCGTTGGACACGGCTTTCGAGTGGTCGAAGAGCCCCCCTTCCCGGAGAGCCTCCAGAAGATCGCGGTAGTCGACCCGGCCGGCGTCGTACGTCACCAGGATGCTGCCCGTCACCGTGTTGATGCGGATATCGTTTACTCCCTCGATCGCCAGCAGCATTCCGCGCGCTTCCTCCGACCGCGCATCGTTTCCCTTCAGCTGGGGGATTTTCACCCGCAAGCGGCCCGGGACGTTATGCAGGTAGTGGCTCATTCCTTCCTCCCTCGATCCGGATCTTCACGTAAGTTCTACATTGCGAACGGTCGGAGCAGCGGAACCAGATGGCCTCCGCTTTCCTCGTGCACAGGTGCATCGGCTTGCCGCAGGCAGGGCAGGAAGGCCTGCCCGGCACGAACACGGCCCTTTCCGCCCCGACGGTAAATTGGCGGTCGCACGCCAGGCACAGGCAACGTAGCTTGCCCCGGCAGGTCTTACCGTACCGGTAAACGGCGTCATTCCCACAGAACGGACACACCTCTCGGTGTTTGGTCTTCACGCATTATTGTTAAAGGAGTGCTGTTAACCTTCGATTAATCGGTTGTTAAGAATGGATGAAGACCCCTTCAGCCGGGCCGTGCACCCGCGCGAATTTCAGGCGCTCATGGAGAAAGGATCCCTGTAGCGCCGGCATCGAGCGCCTCCCGCACCTTTCTCGCGAGAACGATCGGCCCGAACGGCTTTTGAAGATATCCCGTCTCTTCGGACGGAGCGGCCGTTCCGCCTCCCTTTTCGAAGGAATGTCCGCTCATGACGATCGCCTTGAGCACGGGATCGGCCCGACGCATGACGGACAGGGCCTCCCCGCCGCTCATCTTCGGCATGACGGCATCGAGAAGAACGAGGGCGATCCCCTTCTCCCTGGAGAAGATGTCGACGGCTTCCCGCCCGTCCCGGGCGCTGAGCACGCGGTAGCCGTGCTGCCGCAGGGCCATCTCCGCCAGGTTGCGCACCGCCTCGTCGTCTTCGGCCAGGAGGATCGTCTCGTCTCCCCCGCGGACGGATTCCTGCCCCCGGGAGGACCGTTCCTCGGCGGGAGCTTCCACTGCGGGAAGATGGATCCGGAAGGTCGTTCCCTTGCCCGGTTCGCTGAAGACGTGGACGAACCCGTCGTGCCGCTTGACGATACCATAGACCATGGCCAGCCCCAGGCCCGTGCCCTTCTCGGGGCCTTTCGTCGTGAAGAACGGCTCGAAGATCCTCTCCCGGGTCTTCTCGTCCATGCCGATCCCCGTGTCGGTCACCGACAGGACGACGTAGCGGCCGGTCTTCATGTACGGGGATTTCCGGACATCCTCATAGTCAAGGAGGACGGCGGCGGTCTCGACCAGGAGGGTTCCTCCTTCCGGCATGGCGTCCCGCGCATTGAGGCACAGGTTCATGATGACCTGTTCGATCTGTCCGCTGTCGGCCCGGACGGCCGGCAGGCCGTCTCCCAGGACGGCCCTGGTCTCGATCCGCTCGCCGGCCACCTTCTCGATGAGCCGCATCAGGTCCGTGATCACGTTGTTCAGGCCCAGGTTGACCGGTTCGATGGCCTGGCGGCGGGCAAAGGTCAGCAGCTGCCTCGTGAGGGTGGATGCCCGCTCCGCGCAACGGAGGATCTCGTCCAGGTCCGACTGGGTGCGGGCATCGCCCGAGAGCCGCATGCGCAACATCTCCCCGAATCCGAAGATGCCGGTCAAGGCGTTGTTGAAGTCGTGCGCCACGCCTCCCGCCAGCGTTCCGACGGCCTCCATCCGCTGGGCCGTCCGGGCCTGCTTCTCCAGCAGGACCAGATCGGTGATGTCCAGCAACAGGCCGTCGACGTAGAGGAACCTCCCTTGCGGGTCGTAGGCGATCTGCCGCCGGTCCGCCAGTGTCCGATAGGTTCCGTCCCGGTGCCTGGCACGGTACTGCACCCGCAGGACCTTCTTCCGCTCGCGCACGGCTTCTCGAAATACCTTCCTGACCCCTTCGAGGTCTTCCGGATGGATGAGTTCCTTCCATTTAACCGTGCCGCTGACGAAATCCTCGGCGGTGTAGCCGGTGACTTTCCCGACTTCGGCGCCCATGAACTCGACGCTCCAGTCCCGGTTCCCGCGGTAGACGATCCCGGGAACGTTGTCCAGGAGGGAAACCAGGCGTCCGGCCAGCTCTTTCTTCTTGCGGAACACGATGTCGTGACGCACCGCGGCGGCGATGCCGCCGCCGATGACCTCCGCCGCCGCGATCTCGTCCTGCGTCCAGGCCCTGCCTTCGGCGCGCCCCAGGAAGAGAATGCCCGCGAGCCCCTCCGAATGGCGCAGGGGGACTTCGAGATGCGCCCCCAGGCCGCTTCGGGCCGCGCGTCCGGCAGGAAGGGTGCAACAGCCGGATTGGCGCGAGCCGTCGGTCACCGCGTACTTGCCGGCGGCGAAGGCCGCCAGGCATTCGGGCGGGTATTCCGACGGGGACAAGGTGGCGATGACCGGGACGAACCCCGGTTCGCAATGCTCGGCCGTCAATTCGGGGTCTCCGAAGATCTTTATCGCGCAGCAAGGCACCGAAAGGATCCGGCAGATATCCCGGGCGGCTTCCGAGAGGACCTTGTCGATATCCGACTCCTCGATGATCGCCGCATGCACCCGGCCGAGCAGCTCCATCCGTTGCGACTGGATCCTGGCCTGTTCCTCGGCGGCCGTCTGGAGTTCCACCTTTTCGGCGTATGTTTTGAGGGCGAACTCCTGTTCCATGTACTTTCTCGCCAGGTTCGCCTGTTCGGACAACCGCCGCGTCGTGGTCCGGATCACGGACAGGTAAAGGAGCGGTGCGCTGACCGCGGCGAGTATCACGGCGTCCAGGATGTTCTTCGCAGGCCCTTCCGGGAGGTCAAGGAACCCGAGCAGGATCATGACGAGGACTTCCACCGCCCCGACGATGGCCAGAATCCTTATGAACATCTCGTTGCGTCTCACACCGCCTCCCGGGTTGTCGTGGCGCCCACCGTCTCTTATCGGGAATATTCAGGAAATATTTAGGGTTTTGTCCGGAACGGCATGAAGGCGAAAACCGGTTTCGTGAGATTCCTCACGGAATTTTCCCCCTCCCGGGGATATGGTGAATACGAAAGGAAGGAGGTGAGCACGATGGAAGCCCTCGGCATGGCAGATTTCGTGGTCGGGTTCGGCGTCGCGTTCATCACCATGCTGGCCCTGATCGGCGCGGCCGCGGCGGTCGTCCTTGCCGGGACCGCCGAGGAGGAGAAGGCCGGACATCGCCTTCTGTGGGCCGAGTGGCCGATGGGTGA